>NZ_QSDY01000099.1 GCF_003463825.1 Veillonella sp. AM51-8BH | reverse complement strand
ATTTTACCTACATCAGCTTTTATCCGACCATAAATTATTTGTCTTCTATACTTTGGAGCAAAAACAATATGATATTTACATCTCCATTTACTATGTGATAAGCTTTTTACGTCATTCATTGACATTGAACCTCCTATGTTGAAATGTTGTGGTTGCCAGACCAACTTCATTTTATCACTAGGAGGTTCTTTCCTTTTCTCTAAGAAATTTTGCCGACCCCCAGTTTAACTGGGGGTTTAGTCATGCCTATTCGGCGTACAATATAAAAACACCCAGTATCATGAGATACTGAGTGTTTACTATGTAATTATTAGAATTGATCGATAAGGTTAACCATTTCAATAGCGCCCATAGCACAGTCGTAACCCTTATTGCCAGCTTTAGTACCAGCACGTTCGATAGCTTGTTCAATGTTTTCTGTAGTTACTACACCGAACATAACAGGAACACCTGTTTCTAGAGAAACATGAGCAATACCTTTAGCTACTTCATTACATACATAGTCATAATGAGTTGTAGCACCACGAATAACAGCACCAACACAGATAACCGCATCGAAGCGACCAGATGAAGCAGCTTTTTTAGCAATCAATGGGATTTCATAAGCACCTGGTACCCAGATAACAGTGATATCCTCTTCTTTTACATCGTGACGCAATAAGCAATCTTCAGCACCACCAATTAATTTGGACGTAATGAACTCATTAAAACGAGAACCGATAATAGCAAATTTTTTACCACTACCTAATAAATTACCTTCTTGAACCTTCATTATGTTGACCTCCTATATTCCTATAAAGGAAATTCTTATGTGTCGAGCAAGTTGTTAAATAGAACTAAATGATTAGTCTTCTAACATATGACCCATTTTTTCTTCTTTTGTCTTTAAGTACCCTGCATTAAATTTATTGGCTGCAATAATGAGCGGTACACGGTTAGTTACATCAATCCCCCAATGTTCTAAGCCATGACGTTTTTCTGGATTGTTTGTCAACAATCGAATACTCTTAATACCTAAGAAACGAATAATTTGAGCTGCTAAGGAATATTCGCGCATATCTGCAGGGAAACCTAATTGTTCATTAGCCTCTACAGTATCTAAACCTTGCTCTTGTAAAGCATAGGCTTTAATTTTATTTGTTAAACCAATGCCACGGCCTTCTTGGCGCATATATACTACAACGCCTTTGCCTTCTTTTTCGATGGCACGTAACGCATGATCTAATTGCTCACCACAATCACAACGTTTAGAACCGAATACATCGCCTGTTAAACATTCAGAGTGAATACGTACAAGAACATCGTCACAGTTTTGTACATTACCTTTAACGATAGCTAAATGTTCTTTATGATCTAAATCATTTTTAAATACAAAAATATTAAAGTCACCAAATTTAGTAGGTAGTTTAGAACAAGCACCGAGTTCTACCATATCTTCATGTTGTTTACGATACTCAATAAGTTCTGCTACAGATGCAATTTTAAGATTATGTTCTTTAGCAAATTGTAATAGATCTGGCAAACGAGCCATATCGCCATCGTCTTTTGTGATTTCACAAATAACAGCAGCCTCTTGCAAACCAGCTAAGCGACAAAGGTCGATAGATGCTTCTGTATGGCCTTGGCGAACTAATACGCCACCCTCTTTATATACTAGAGGGAATACGTGACCAGGACGACGGAAGTCTTCTGGTTTAGCATTAGGATCTAATAATTTTTGAATTGTATAAGCACGTTCTGCTGGAGATACGCCTGTTGTAGTATCTACATGGTCAACAGTAACGGTGAAAGCAGTTTCATGGTTATCTGTATTTTTGGCAACCATTGCAGGAATGCCAAGTTTTTCTAAGGCTTCACGACGCATAGGTGTACATACGATACCACGTGCGTATTTAACCATAAAGTTAATATTTTCTTGTGTAGCAAACTCTGCAGCGATGATAAGATCGCCTTCGTTTTCACGGCTTTCATCATCAACGATAATAACAGGTTTACCAGCTTTAAGGTCTTCTAAGACCTCTTCAATTGAATGTAATTGTTCGCTCATAGGAACGCTCCTTACTTTTATATAAATCCATTCTCTACTAAGAGGGATTGCATAGATTTCTTAGGTTTTTCTTCGGTAGGTTCACTACCAAGATTCATAAAATGACGAATATATCGACCAGCGATATCCGTTTCTAAATTAACCTCTGTACCAATATGGGCAGAGCCTAGAATAGTTTCGCTCAAGGTGTGAGGAATGATCGATACAGAAAAACTGCTGTCCGTTCGTCGCATAATAGTGAGGCTAATACCATCGATCGTAATCGATCCTTTATAGATAACATAATCCATAACAGATTTTGGAGCCTCTATGGTAAAGATAATGGCATTATCCGTTTGTTCACGGTTAATGATGCGGCCTGTACCATCTACATGTCCAGCTACAATGTGACCACCAAATCTACCGTTAGCAAGCATAGCTCGCTCTAAATTGACAGGTTGATGTACTTTCAAATTAGTGAAAGTAGTCATCTTAATCGATTCAGGCATTACATCAGCTGTAAATACACCATTACCAATTGTGGTCGCCGTCAAGCACACACCATTAACAGCAACGGAGTCACCGATTTTCAGATCACTAAAAATCTTTTTACCCCGAATTGTAATAGCTAAGGATTTAGGGCCTTTTTTAATGCTTTCTACACGGCCGATTTCTTCAATGATCCCCGTGAACATAAGCGCCCCTCCTTCCTTGACGATACGCTTCAATACGGATGTTATTATCTAATACAGTTGTTTTTGTAAAGGTTAATTGTGGCGAAGAGTCTAAACTTTCAAAACCACGACCACCTACGGCAGGTGTAGCCTCTGTACCACCGATTATAGTATTACCAATATAGGTAACCACCTTATCAAAGTTCATGGTCTCTACAAAAGAGCTGATAATAGCTGAACCACCTTCAACTAAGACAGAAGTATAACCAAAATCTCCCAACTTTGTAAGAATATCATCAATAGATAATTTCTTAATATCTATGACGATATCAGTACTTTTACTTTTACGAGTAGACACTGATTCAACAACCGTTACAAGAGCACCTACTTGTTCTAAAGCCTGTATCCGTTCTTTAGGACAACCTTTAGATACAAATATATGAACCTTACGAGTATCTACTTCAAATACACGACTTGTGGTAGGTGTTCTACCAAGACTGTCTAATATAATGACATCTGGTTGATGAACTGGGATAGGCTCATTAAGAATGTTTCTATCCAATATAGCATCTGCTAATTCATCATCACTGAGTCGACAGTTTAACTGAGGATTATCTGCTAAGATTGTACCAATACCAACGAGCATAGCATCATGAGTAGCACGTAGTACATGTCCATCACAACGAGAGGATTCATTAGTAATCCATTGGGATTGGCCTGTAATCGTTGCAATCTTACCATCAAGTGACATAGCGCTTTTAATAGTTACAAATGGCTTTCCCGTCTGTATGTACGTAAAGAAATGCTCATTTAGCTCAGCACATTCATCACTACAAACAGGAACTACAACTTCTATCCCCGCTTCTTTAAGATGCTCAATACCCTTACCAGCAACAAGTGGATTAGGATCTGTACTGCCAATTACTACCTTTGCTATCCCCGCTTCTATGATACGAAGTGCACAAGGTGGTGTTTTACCATAATGAGAGCAAGGCTCTAATGTCACATATAGAGTGGCACCTTTAGCATTATCACCCGCTTGATTCAGTGCATGCACCTCTGCATGAGCCGTGCCAGCTTTG
Organism: Veillonella sp. AM51-8BH; assembly: GCF_003463825.1. Taxonomy (GTDB): domain Bacteria; phylum Bacillota; class Negativicutes; order Veillonellales; family Veillonellaceae; genus Veillonella. The sequence continues at coordinate 523 of NZ_QSDY01000099.1, read as the reverse complement.
TGATGATAGCCTTCACCGATTATTGTATTGTCTTTTACCACTACAGCACCTACCAAAGGATTTGGTGAAGTATGTCCTGTGGCTAATTTTGCCAGTGCAATGGCGCGTTTCATATATGCTACGTCATCCACCATATCACCTCAATAAAAAAAGGACTATATACATAGTCCTTGGGTAATCATAATTGCGCAGAACAAATGCGCCTCGTCTTTTCTCATCCAGACTGTACTGTCGGTATCGGAATTGCACCGATTCATACCCATAAGGTTCGCGGACTATACCGCCGGTAAGGAATTTCACCTATCCCCAAAGACTCATCTATTTTCTTTATGAATTAATAGTAACACTTTTATTAGGGTTATGCAAGAAGTATAGATTTATACTGAGAAATATTATTAATTAAATCGGAACTTTTATATTTAACAGATATATTCTCTTTTTTTTACTTATGAATGTTATTTTTAAATCGGAACTTTTATATTTAACAGATATATTCTCTTTTTTTTACTTATGAATGTTATTT
>NZ_QSDY01000098.1 GCF_003463825.1 Veillonella sp. AM51-8BH | reverse complement strand
CACGTTCAACACGGCCAGTTGCTACTGTACCACGACCAGTGATTGTGAATACGTCTTCCACAGGCATCAAGAAAGGTTTGTCAGTATCACGAACTGGAGTTGGGATGTAGGAGTCTACAGCGTCCATCAATTCGTCGATTTTAGCTACATATTGAGCATCGCCTTCCAAAGCTTTCAAAGCGGAACCTACAATGATAGGTACTTCGTCGCCAGGGAATTCGTAGGAAGAAAGAAGTTCACGAACTTCCATTTCTACCAATTCGATTAATTCTTCATCGTCAACCATGTCAGCTTTGTTCAAGAATACTACGATTGCAGGAACACCAACTTGGCGAGCCAACAAGATGTGTTCGCGAGTTTGAGGCATAGGGCCGTCAGCTGCGGATACAACCAAGATAGCGCCGTCCATTTGAGCCGCACCAGTGATCATGTTTTTAACATAGTCAGCATGGCCTGGGCAGTCAACGTGTGCATAGTGACGGTTAGCAGTTTCGTACTCAACGTGTGCAGTGTTGATTGTGATACCGCGTTCGCGTTCTTCTGGAGCTTTATCGATCATGCTGTAATCTTGGAAATCAGCTTGACCTTTTTCAGCCAATACTTTAGTGATTGCAGCAGTCAAAGTAGTTTTACCATGGTCAACGTGACCGATTGTACCGATGTTAACATGCGGTTTCGTACGTTCAAATTTTTCTTTAGCCATTTTAAATTATCCTCCGAGGAAAATAGTAATTCTATTAATCTAATGTAAGATTAACCGTTTTTCTTTGCTTGAATTTCTTCAGCAATTTTCTTAGGAACTTCTTCGTAATGATCGAATGTCATGGAGTAGTTACCGCGACCTTGAGTTTTGGAACGAAGGTCAGTTGCGTAACCGAACATTTCGCTCAATGGAACATATGCTTTGATATGTTGGTTACCATTACGAGCTTCCATGCCGTCCATGCGACCACGACGGGAGTTCAAGTCACCGATAACGTCGCCCATGTATTCTTCAGGAACGTCTACTTCTACGGACATATATGGTTCAAGCAATGCAGGATCTGCTTTGCGAGCACCTTCTTTAAAGCCCATGGAACCAGCGATTTTGAAGGCCATTTCGTTGGAGTCAACGTCATGGTAGGAGCCGTCAAATACGATAACTTTGATGTCAACCATTGGATAACCAGCGATAACACCGGATTCCATAGCTTCTTTAACACCATTTTCAACAGGTCCGATGTATTCACGAGGAATTGCACCACCTACGACCTTATTTTCAAATTCGAAGCCAGCACCTGGTTCTTGAGGAATTAATTCCAACCAGCAGTGACCATATTGACCACGACCACCAGATTGACGAACGAATTTACCTTCAGATTTAACAGCTTTACGGATAGTTTCGCGATAAGCTACTTGAGGTTTACCTACGTTACATTCTACTTTGAATTCACGGTTCATACGGTCAACGATGATATCCAAGTGAAGTTCGCCCATACCGGAGATAATAGTTTGACCTGTTTCTTCATCAGTACGAACTTTGAAAGTAGGATCTTCTTCTGCCAAACGAGCAAGAGCTGTACCCATTTTTTCTTGGTCAGCTTTTGTTTTAGGTTCAACAGCAACGGAGATAACTGGTTCAGGGAATTCCATGGATTCAAGAATTACAGGATTCTTTTCATCACAAAGAGTATCACCAGTAGTAGTATCTTTCAAGCCTACAGCTGCAGCGATGTCGCCAGCGTAAACCATGTCGATTTCTTTACGAGTGTTAGCGTGCATTTGAAGAATACGGCCGATACGTTCTTTCTTACCTTTTGTGGAGTTGAAAACGTAGGAACCGGATTCCAATGTACCGGAGTACACACGGAAGAACGCTAATTTACCAACATAAGGGTCAGCCATGATTTTGAATGCCAATGCGGAGAATGGTTCATCATCGGAAGAAGGACGAGTAGTTTCTTCTTCAGTACCAGGAACGACACCTTTAATAGCTGGAATGTCGATAGGAGCTGGCATGTAATCTACAACAGCGTCCAATAACATTTGTACACCTTTGTTTTTGTAGGAAGAACCACAAAGAACTGGGAACAATTGGTTGGCAATAACTGCTTTACGCAATGCTGTTTTCAATTCTTCAATGGAGATTTCTTCACCTTCCAAATATTTCATCATAATATCGTCATCAGTTTCAGCGATAGCATCGATCATCATTTCGCGACGAGCTTCAGCTACTTCTTGATATTCTGCTGGGATATCAGTGATTTCATATTCTTTACCGTCATCGGATTTATAAATTTCCGCTTTCATAGTCATCAAATCGATGATGCCTTCGAAAGTATCTTCAGCGCCGATTGGCACTTGAATAGCTACGGAATTTGCACCCAAACGGGATTTCATCATATCAACTACGTTGAAGAAGTCAGCACCTACAGTATCCATCTTATTTACATAAGCGATACGAGGTACGCCGTAGTTAGAAGCTTGACGCCATACTGTTTCGGATTGTGGTTCAACGCCGCCTTTAGCACTGAATACCGCAACAGAACCGTCAAGTACACGTAGAGAACGTTCTACTTCTACAGTAAAGTCAACGTGACCAGGAGTATCGATGATGTTGATACGATGATCTTTCCAGTGACATGTTGTCGCAGCAGAAGTGATTGTGATACCACGTTCTTGTTCTTGCGCCATCCAGTCCATCGTAGCAGCACCTTCATGTACTTCGCCGATTTTGTGAACAATACCTGTATAGTAGAGGATACGTTCTGTAGTTGTTGTTTTACCAGCATCGATGTGAGCCATGATACCGATATTACGAGTTTTTGCTAGGGAAAACTCTCTTGCCACAGTTGTCACCTCTTATTACCAACGATAATGAGCAAATGCTTTATTAGCTTCTGCCATTTTATGAGTATCTTCTTTTTTCTTGATTGCAGCGCCTGCATTGTTGAAAGCGTCCATCAATTCGCCTGCTAAGCGTTCTTTCATAGTGCGTTCACCACGAAGACGAGCATAGTTTACAACCCAGCGAATACCGAGTGTTTGACGGCGATCAGCACGAACTTCAACTGGCACTTGGTAGTTCGCACCACCGATACGGCGAGCACGCACTTCAAGTACAGGCATAACATTTTTCAATGCTTGATCAAAAACTTCCATTGGGTCTTGACCCATTTTGGAACGAATAATTTCGAATGCATCATATACGATAGTTTCAGCAATGCCTTTTTTGCCATCGTACATAACTTTGTTAATGAAACGTGTTACTAATTTGCTGTTGTACACCGGATCTGGAAGTACATCACGTTTCGGAACAGGGCCTTTTCTTGGCATGTTCAATTCCTCCTTTATAATGATGTGTGTTAGTTTCGTTTAATGGCTAAAATTATTTTTTAGCTTTTTTCGCGCCGTATTTGGAACGACTTTGCATACGGTTTTGTACGCCAGCTGTATCCAATGCACCACGAACGATGTGATAACGCACACCTGGAAGGTCTTTTACACGACCGCCTCTGATAAGTACAACACTGTGTTCTTGTAAATTGTGACCAATGCCTGGGATGTAAGCAGTTACTTCAATAGCGTTTGTCAAACGTACACGGGCAACTTTACGAAGCGCGGAGTTTGGTTTCTTTGGAGTAGCTGTGTACACACGAGTACATACACCACGTTTTTGTGGAGATTCTTGAAGTGCTGGAGCTGTAGATTTTTTAGTCAAGCTCATGCGACCTTTGCGTACTAGCTGATTAATTGTTGGCATTTGGGCACCTCCTTTCCAAATTTGAGATTTATAATTGATCCGTCATAACAAAGTGTTACATCGGATATTACCAAGATTAACGTAGGATACCTACCGCTGTGGCCCGCACCTTAATGCGACACGCACGACCAAGGTCATCCATAGTGTGCTTGTCATTCACAGGTATTCCCTGTTCAGCACAAGCATTTCGTATAGGTCCAACTACACTTTCATCACTATCATGTCCTACGAACACATACTTCACAGTCCCTCGTGCAATGTTTTTCAACGTTTGCTTGGCACCGATTGTTTTGTTCATCGACTTCAGATGGGCAATGTCCATAGTAAAATTCTCCTTACGAAATTATGCTACTTAGGCATACTTGCCCTTGAGCACTATGTAAGTATACCAATTACACAAACACATGTCAAACGTTTTTCGACGCTCTACACCGCTATACAACTGCATTTTATATATACACGTTTCCGTGCGTCTCATAACAGTGAATCATATAACAATATATGTAATTTTTATGCAAAAATGGTTATTTTATTCTCATTTTTATACATTATTTTCATATTATTTTAATTAATCACATTTCATGTATGCATAATTGATATAATAGAAAAATAAATGTATGCATAATTGATATAATAGAAAAATAAATAGTATTTTTTTAGTTCAATTTTTAT
>NZ_QSDY01000097.1 GCF_003463825.1 Veillonella sp. AM51-8BH | reverse complement strand
GAATATATTGGGAGTATTCATTTCTAGGGGACTACATTAGTTAATATATTGGTTTGGGAGATTTTAATTATGAAAAAATATGTACTTTCAGTTGATAAGAATAGGCCTATAGAGCTTGAAATTACAAATATTTTAGATGATAATAAAGCTATAGTGCGCGGTCGTCTTAATACATATCATTTGGATTATGATGTAGAGACAACTTCTGTTTTATTGAATTTTACGTTGGAAGACGATCGAGAAACTGTATATAGTATTAGATTAAAGGAAGATGATTCTTTATTAAAATGTTTAGATTGTACTCCTCAGGAGATATTCTTTAACATTGTTAATTTTCTTGGTGAAGTAATACATAAGGCTAAATCTATTGGACATACATTAGTTATGAAGTTAGATCATCAAACTTCTAGATTACTTGTAAAGGATTTAACAAAAATTGGTGATGAATATCGTACATTTAATGGAGAACTAGTATATTAAGATAATTCTTAATAACTATATAGTGGAATTAAAAGAAGGTATCAACGGCAGCTGATACCTTCTTTTATGTAGAAATCAAATTGATGGGATACTAAATTTAGATCAACCTATAATATCTTTATTAGATATACGAAGATAAGAAATAGGGATTGAATGTTCTCTTATATAACAAATCTGTTATGAAACGTATTGTATTGTATATTGAGCAGCCGATAGTAGTTGGCTCAGAAGTTGCCATTTTAATGCGAATTTCACCGTTTTTTGGTATAATAAACAAGTATTCCAACGATAAAACGGAGGTAATTCTAATGCGTAAATTCTTATATATGTTAGCAGCTCTACTCGTGTTGATCGGTATTAATACACATGATGTAGAAGCTCGTACAGATGTGTATGCTACAACCTATAATGGTAATAGCTGGTACGTAGATCAAGACTCTGTGAAGAAAGTAGGGGATGTACTCAACTTTACAGTGTACACTACGTCTGGCCTTAGCTATAAGGTATCATCTAGCGATAGTAACTATTACAATGCAGATGTATTCTACTATAACAATAAACTCGTTTCAGACAATGGCCAATCCGTCTGGAAATCTCCAGGTATGATGGCAGCTATGCGTGTGGCACGTAGATAAAGGGTAAATAAAAAGGCATCAATTTTATTGCTGCCTTTTAGTATGTATAAGTGTACTATAGTATTGTTTATCCGTATTTGACGATATATAAGATTAACCCTATAATATAAACAGATAGCCAAGCGAGTAGATCCGTCGGGCTCATCTCAAAAGGGTAAATAATTGATGAAATGGCCTTTCAGTTATCCAGTTACTGGTAACGAAGGGCTATTTGTCTTTTCCAAGACAAATAAGCGCCACGAGTGCACCAAAAGCAATGACTACAGTCATTACCTCTAGGATTAGCATGATTAACTCATAATCACTCATAGACAACCCTCCCTTCATAGACGAAGAGAGGCCCAACCTCGCTTAACTATCCTATATCAATTATATGGCGAACATATAAGCGAATCAATAAGAATCTATTTATAGAAATATACAAAAATATATATACGTATACGTTAGCAGTAACTATAATTACTGCTTTTTTTTACTTGTGATAATTTTATAGTTATGTGACAAATTTCCCTCATATTTACAAGAATATAAATATTAAATATAATTAAATTATTTAATAATAGTTTATAGTATGTAAATGAGAGAGGGTTTTTATGAAACGTGTGTATAAAGCAAACCTATCCTTAGCGATTGCTCTGACAATTGCTAGCTCTGTAGTGCTATGCAATGGCGGGGAGTACATTAGTTACTACACCTAATGGTGCAAATATTACGGCAAACAACGGTGGGAAGTTTAAGGCTGGCGAAATGACAAACTACATATCTACGATTGAAGCAGATACTGGTAGTACAGTTAGTATTGATAAAGCTGTTGCTAATATTGGCTATAATAACAAGCCTTTCATTAGTAGTAAAGGTGGCAGTACAGTTAGCCTTAAGGAAGGCGTTTATGATGTTCAAAATGTAAGCACTCCTATTGCAGTGGCTCAAGGTGGCACCGTTAATATTGGTGTAGACGGCAATAAAGGTAATTTTACTGGCAATGACTTGTCTTTGGTAGGTGATGTTATCGTTAAAAGCGACCCAAATCATGCGTCTGAGATCAATATTGGTATCATTGGCAAAGAATCTCTTTGGGATGGTTTAGCCTTTAACTTAGCAGACAAAGACGCAAAGCATCCAAGTCATATCAATGTATTCCTTGGCGACTATGGTTCTTGGGAGCTTTTCTATCAAGGCGGCTTGCATGAAGGAACATTAGATGGTGGTACACAACCTAGCCATGTACATCGACTTGTAGGCTCTAAGAATCGCAACTATGCGAATATGGTAACCCAAAGTGAGCATAATAAGCTATATGTAGATAAGCTTGAAGGGCATGTAAACTTTATTTACGATCCTAATGATGAAGGTGGCGATACTGAGGATCCAAGCTATCAACCACCGACTACAACCTATAATGGTTTAACTCCAGATTCCTTTTGGGGTGGTGATATTCATATTACAAGTGCGGCTCCTGGTGCAGCGGCTCATGTGTACACGACTCAACGAGGCCTAGATATGTCCTCTGAGGCTAATGTGAACAAGATTTTAGATAACTTGGCTCACAAGATGTACTATCATAACTATGTTAATGGTGAAAGAAACCTTCAAGGTACAGTAGCCATTGCATCTGATGGTTCTGAATCTGGTCGTTTTACAGTAATTACATCTGGACATGCTAAAGAGGGTGCTATTACATGGCAAGCCGATAAAGATGGTCAAGGTAAATACGTATATGGTGAAAATAAACCTGTACCAAAACCTCAACCTAAGCCAGAAGTTAAACCAACTCCTAAACCTGAGGTTAAGCCGGTACCAACTCCGACTCCTAAACCAGAGGTAAAGCCTACTCCAAAACCTGAGGTTAAGCCAGCACCAAAACCAACACCTAAACCAGAAGTGAAACCAGTTCCAGTGCCAGATCGTAATTCTCACATTCACGTTATCATGGGTGATTTTGATACTCCTCATATGCGCGGCGCTCGTTCTGCCATTATGAGTAATATCAACGGTTGGAGAACATTGACAGATAATATGTATCGTCCACGCGTATTGCAACAAGGTGAACCAACAGGTATTTGGGCTCGCGTTGGGGGCGGTAAATACAGCTTCAATGCAAAAGGTATCGACACAGATACTACATATACACGTATTCAAGGCGGTTACGATGCTAAAACTAGCAGCGGTTGGACTGTAGGTGGTCAAGTTTCTTATCTTCGTGGCAACGATGATTACGTATTCAACGGTACTGGCAAAGAAAAAGTCTTTGCTGTTGGTGCGTACGGCTTGAAAGATCTTGGTAACAACCAATACATCCACATCGAGTCTCAAGTAGGTCGTACATCTAACGACTTCACAGTTCGTAATGAAATTGGTGAAAGACTGTCTGGCGAGACTAAAGCTAATGCATACTCTATCGGTGCACGCTATGGTAAAACTGTGAAGCTTTCAAATGGTACATACATTGAACCACAAGCACAATTGAGCTACACTCACTTCGGTGGCGATAGCTTCAATGCAGGCAGCATGCATGTAGAGCAATCTGGTGTGAGCAGTACAGCAGGTGGTCTTGGCCTTGAAATCGGTAAAAACTTCGGGGCAGGTAACATCTATACTCGCGTTGGCGTGAACCATGCCTTCTCTGGTACAGTGAAAACTGCGTACACAAGTGGTGCTACCACTAAATACACATCCGAAGACATGAAAGGTACTTGGACAGATCTAGCATTCGGTGGCCGCTATGGCTTCAATGCAAATAACAGTATCTTCGCTGATATTAGCACAGGTCTATCTGGCGACTATAAAGCTGGCTGGTCTGTAAATGCAGGATTTACCCATAAATTCTAAGAATCTACTTAATAAATTATTCTTTGTAATTTATCTAATATAAATAGCCTCCTAATAGTAGAGTAATAACTTTATTATTAGGAGGCTTTTATAATGTCATTCGTATATTTCTATTAATAGATTCTTATTGATTCGCTTATATGTTCGCCATATAATTGACTTAGGATAGTCAGGCGAGGTTGGGCCTCTCTTCGTTAATGAAGGGAGGGTTGTCTATGAGTGATTATGAATTAATCATGTTGATTCTAGAAGTGATGACTGTAATCATTGCTTTTGGTGCACTCGTGGCGCTTATTTGTCTTGGAAAAGACAAATAGCCCTTCGTTATCCTTGGATAATTAGGTAATTGAAAGGCCATTTCATCAATTTTTTGTAACTTTGAGATGAGCCCGACGGAACCACTCGCTTGGCTATCTGTTTATATTATATGGTTAATCTTATATATCGTCAAATACGGATAAACAATAGTATATAGTCATTATTTACTTAGAGGCAGCGAATTAATCGTTGTCTATTTTTTGTATGCTTCTATCTAATATATACTAAAAATTTTAAATAATTTAAAAATAAATACGTATAATTCATTTACAATT
>NZ_QSDY01000096.1 GCF_003463825.1 Veillonella sp. AM51-8BH | reverse complement strand
CTAAAAATGCAATAAATCGAGAGAAATCTATATTTTCTGTGGATTTTACTATAAAAACTACCTTTTAATTTGGATAGTTATATTCTCCAAACTGAGTAGAATATACTTCATCAGGAGTAAAAAAATTAGTAAGTTATAATTTTGGAGGATATATGAATCAAGTAAAATTTATGGAAAACGTAGGTAAAGTTGCAACTGTTACTGCTGTAGCTATGTATGTATCTTACTTCCCACAAATCATGCATAACCTAGCTTATCCAGGCACTGGCGATTGGATCCAACCGCTTGTAGCTGCGATCAACTGTACATTATGGGTAGCGTATGGTTTGTTTAAAGAACATAGAGATATTCCAGTAGCATTAGCCAATGCACCTGGCATCTTCTTTGGCTTGGCAGCAGCTATTACAGCGGTTATGTAATTTAAAGAGTAGAAACATAAAACTATAATTTATTGACATGTAAAACAAGATTACTGTTGACCGTTGTTAAATATATATATCATAATGAATGCATCCCTTATAATAAGGGATGCATTTTTGGTTTTACAGGGGGCGTTACGTTGTTATGGATTACTTTCACTACACCTATAAACACAATCATATAGATTTCAATAGTGATATATATAAGGTTAGTACATATCATTACAACTGGCATAGTGGCGTAGAGGTGTTGATCTTGTTAAAGGGAAGAATTGACATGAGTTGTAATAGTGAGGTTTTCACAATGGAACCTCTTGATACAATTGTTATTTCTCCTCAAGTAGGTCATGCTACGTTGGCCTTAGAAGAGGATACAACGGCTCTTGTTATTCATGTAAGTAAGGAGTTTTTCCAATACTTTGATCCTAACTTCGGCATGTACCAATTTGTATTGCGTTCAGATAAAACTAACAGGGATAATGAATTCTTTACGTCACTACGTCATCGTGCTGCACAAATGATGTTATTAATGGTAAATAGTGAAAGTTCTGAACGTCAGTTATGCTTGGAGAGCCACTACTTATCCATGACGAGTGATATATATCGTGAAATTGATGCGGCTAAGACTATCCCTGTACATACAAAGCCTGCTGATATGACTGTAGCTACCTTTGATAAAATGATTACCTATATTGATGAAAACTATAAGCAGAAGATCGAGTTAGAAGATATTGCTAAAATAGGCGGTTATAATGTGAACTATACATCTCAGTTCTTTAAACGCCAATTAGGAGTTTCCTTTTTAGAGTATTTGTTACGGTTGAGATTACGAGAGGCTACAGTTCGTTTAGCTAACTCTGAGGATGGGGTAGCTCATATTGCAAGTAGCTGTGGTTTCGCAGATATTAAAGCCTTTAATGTAGCTTTCAAGAAACATTTCCATACAACACCATCTGAATATAGAAAGCAAGCAAAAGAGATGGGGCGTAAGACAAAGCTACATGATTGGAAGGAAATTATCTCTACTCAGGAAAAGGATATTATAGATATATTGCAAACCTATTTACCATATCAAGATGCCTCTATCAATAAGGATAGATTGGAAGAGGCTAATCAAAAGTTACAGGATGTTAGAGAAGAACTTGAGATGGTTGTAAAAAAATTACAATCATAATTTTCATTGTTATAATTCCTTGTAATTGCTTATAATTTTATGATTTTGAAAATTAAAATTAGGGGGATATACAATCATTAGGTATAGGTGATTTTGTATATTTGATAAGCATATAAAAATAAATGATGAAAGAGCACTACCTTTTGATAAGTAGTGCTCTTTTTGATATTTCTGAATAGGTGTAATTGTATATTTTACATAGGTAAAAATATAATCATATAGGTGATTTTGTATGAAATTAGCGTGCTTTCACAAGCAAAAATCAACTTATAAATTGGATAGTTATATCCTGTAAAAAGAGTACAATGAAATCATCGAAAGGAGCTAAGGTTCCGAAACATAAATAATCACGTCTTAAATAATGAAGTCTTTTTGGAGGTTTGCGATGAGTACGAAGGAACAACAAGTACAAGAAATGACTAATAAGATAGCTAATTTCATTTCTTATATGGCAAAGGTATTGCCTGATGATGTACAAGAAAAAATTCATGAATTGGCGCAGGATGAAAAAAATCCTATGGCCAAATCTATTTATGAGACAATGCAACATAATATGGATTTAGCAGCTCAGCTTAATCGTCCTTCTTGTCAAGATACTGGTGTATTACAATTCTGGGTAAAGGTTGGATCTAATTATCCATTACTAGGAGAATTAGAAGATATCCTAAGAGAAGCAACCTATAAGGCTACACAAGAAGCTCCATTACGATTGAACTGTGTAGAAACTTTTGATGAATTTAATACTGGTAAAAATATTGGCCTCACTGCACCTTATATTCACTGGGATATCATTCCTGGTCGCGATGATGTAGAAATCTTCCCTTACATGGCTGGTGGCGGGTGCTCCTTGCCAGGGTCCGGTAAAACATTGATGCCAGGCGAAGGTTATGAAGGTGTTGCTAAATTTGTTCTTGATTTGATGACAAGCTATGGCTTAAATGCATGTCCTCCACTATTGGTAGGTGTAGGGATTGCTACAACTATTGATACAGCTGCTGGATTATCTAAAAAGGCATTAATGCGCCCTGTATCTTCAAAAGCACCTAATGAAAAAGCGGCTTATATGGAACAATTGTTAGAAGATGGAATTAATAAGATTGGTATTGGACCTCAAGGTATGGGTGGGGATAAAACTGTATTAGGTGTTAACATTGAACATGGTACACGTCATCCATCTGTTATTTCTTGTGCTGTTAGTGTAGGTTGTTGGAATCATCGTCGCGGCGATCTCGTATTTGATAAGGATGGTAATTGCACAGTTAAATCTCATAAAGGAGTGACATTATAATGGCTAAGAAAATATTAACTACACCAATTCAAAAATCTGATTTAGAAGGCATTAAGCCAGGCGATGTAATTTATTTGACTGGGCATATTACAACTAGTCGTGATATGGGGCATCGTCGTGTGGTAGAAGAAGGTAAAACTTTACCGGTTGATGTTAAAGATGGGGCTATACTTCATGCAGGTCCAATTATTCGAACTATAAGCGATAATGAATTTGAAGTAGTATCTGTAGGTCCTACTACATCTATGCGAATGGAAAAATTCGAATATGACTTTGTTAAAAAGACTGGTGTACGTCTCATTGTAGGTAAAGGTGGCATGGGTCCTGAAACAGCCCGTGCATGTAAAGACTTTGGCGCACTACACTGTGTATTCCCTGCAGGCAATGCAGTTCTTGCTGCTACAGAAGTAGAAAAAGTAGAATCTGCTAATTGGCGTGAATTAGGTATGTGTGAGACGTTGTGGACTTTTAAGGTTAAAGAATTCGGTCCGCTTATCGTATCTATTGATGCAGATGGCAATAACTATTTTGAAAATAAAAAAGTAGAATACAATGCGAAAAAAGAAGAGGTGTTAGAAGAGCTCTATAAACACGTAGGCTTCATTAAATAATTGCATTGTGAAATGTAACTAAATAGGAGGATTATACGGATTTTGTACAATCCTCCTTTTTTGTACCCTTTTTTAGGTATATTACACGTATTAGGAGGTATATATGGATACGAGTGTAATGATAACTCTTGGCTTTTTGGTATTTGCCATCGTCATGTTTGCGTGGGAGAAAATCCCGTTGTCTATTACCGCTATGGTTGTAGCAGTAGGTTTGCACTTAAGTGGGGTATTATCTGCTAAAGAAGCATTTGCCGGTTTTGTAGATCCAAACGTCTTACTATTTATGGGTATGTTTGTTATTGGTGAAGCTTTCTTTGCAACAGGTGTTGCTGTAGGTGTAGGTAATGTAGTTCATAAGTTTGCTAAAACTGAAACATCTTTGCTTGTTGCTGTTATGATGATTACAGGTATTTTATCTGGTTTCTTATCTAATACGGGTACAGCTGCTGTACTGATTCCTGTAATTATAGGTATCTGTAAAAAGAGTGGTTTTAAACAAACTAAGTTATTGATGCCTCTCGTATTTGCAGCAGCCATGGGGGGGAATATCTCCCTTATCGGCGCTCCAGGTAATATGATTGCTCAAGCAGGTTTACAACAAGCAGGCTTAGGCTCCTTTAATTTCTTCGATTATGGTCTAGTAGGTTTACCAATTCTCATCGTAGGTACTATATTCTATGCTACAGTTGGAAAACGCTTCTTGCCAGATGCTCCTAGTCATCAACCAGATGGTGCTTTTGAAGGTAATGATGATTATAGTCATGTGCCATCTTGGAAGAAATGGACTGCTGCGATCATATTGATTTTGACAGTTGTTGCTATGATCTTTGAAAAACAATTAGGTGTAAAACTTTATGTGAGTGCCTGGATAGGTGCTCTTGTATTAGTTGCTACTAATGTTATTAGTGAAAGTGCAGCTGTTAGATCTATAGATATGAAAACAATCATGCTCTTCGCTGGCTCTATGGCCCTTGGGGACGCAATGGTTAAAACAGGTACTGGTTCTGTAATTGCAGATCTTATCGTAAACAGCCTTGGTGCTAGTCCATCTCCAATTGTTGTTCTAGTAGTAATCTTTGTGCTTGGTGTATTCATGACGAACTTCATGTCTAATACTGCTACCTGTGCATTATTGGTACCAATCGGTCTTAGCTTAGCATCTCAATTGGGATTCGATCCAAAAGCGGTGCTTGCAGCTATCGTAATCGCTAGCTCCTTAGCATATGCTACCCCAATTGGTATGCCTGCGAATACTATGGTATACAATATTGCTGGTTATAGCTTCATGGATTATGTGAAAGCTGGTTTGCCACTCATCGTTGTATCTAGTATAGTAGCACTTATATTGTTACCAATTTTATTCCCATTTTAATGAGATAATATAAGTTTTTTTAGAAAGAGCCCTAATGTATGTTGCATTAGGGCTCTTTCTCATATTGTGCAATAGGTAGGGATAAACGTATTAGATAATATAATTTAGCTATTAGATGTTTTAGATGTATTATAC
>NZ_QSDY01000095.1 GCF_003463825.1 Veillonella sp. AM51-8BH | reverse complement strand
TTTAGTGTTAATATCAATTGTTCTTTTATAGATAATGGCTTTTATAAAAAGCCATTATCTTATTATGTAGACATATACTACTATAATGAGTAACTTATATCTTATTATGTAACTTATATTTAATACGTTATGTAGCTTATATGTTAATGTATTATATAGTTATTATCTTATTTTTGATGCCGTGTGATCGCCCGTTCATCTTAGTTACTCTCCAACGATTCAATAATCTTTGTGGTGAATTTACTTCAAAATCTCTCTCTTAATAACAAACTTAAATCATGCGGCGATGGTAAGAGGTTCGCCTTCCTCTTACTCAAAAAGGGTAGTTAATCCTAGTTGATTAACTACCTTTTTTATATTCTCTTAATAGATATATAAATTACTGTTTACAAAATACGTATACGTGCTACAATATTCATATAAGACTCATGAATAAAAAGTGAATTTTAATGCAAAGAGAGAATGATAGGTTTTGTAGTTTGTAAATGGAGGTTCTAAATTATGAACAAACGGAAACGTTTATTAACCTTGTTAATTAACGGTGTGTTGCTATCTAGTTTATGTATGGTAGCTAATGCTGCAGATAATGTAGCTGGCGCAGGTAGTGGCGTAGCTATTGGCACCGGCTCTAGTGCTCAAAAAGATGGAGTAGTTGCTATCGGTAAAGGTGCACATACCAATTATGCTGGCGGGTCTGGCTATGCTAAAGTTAATGGTGATGTCGTTATCGGCGAAAATGCAACAACTCATAGTTATTACGATCAATCCGGCTCAGTAGCTGTCGGTAAGAATGCGTATGTAGAAAATACGATTGGGAAACAAGACAAATTCTTTGCATTTAATCAAACTACTTTTAATACTTTTGGTTTGGGAAGTCTTCCACAACAACCAGATAAAGTTGTTACTGGTGTAGCAGTAGGCGATAATACTTATGTTAGAAGTGGTGGTACCATGGTCGGGTCCCATAATTATCGTGGGAAAATTGGTGATATCACTGTCAACACAGATACATATGCAGAGAAGCGTAAAGCTGGACTAGGCGTATACTCAACAACAGTGGGAGCGAATAGCTTTACCAATGGTACTGTCGCAACTACTACAGGTGCTTTAAATGTTATTTCCAGTAATTATGATGGCAATAATTCTGCTAATGCAATTAAAAATTATGGGGCTACTATTAATGGCTCTTTAAACTCTATTGAGTCCGCTACAGCAGCTAGTAAATATTCTGGATTAAGCAATACTGTTGTTGGTACTGCTAATAGAACCAATAATTCTAATGGTTCTTTGATTTTCGGTGCAGGTAATGAAATTACTAACTCTGTTACTGATATAGATGCTAGTTCAATAACACCAACTGCTTTTGGTGGTCCATCCTCGGTAACTGATTTAGCAAAAGATATGCGTAAATTAGTAAAGGATAATAAATCTGGTGGTTCAACCTTAGCTATTGGTGGCGGTAATAAAGCCGATTATACACAATTAACATCAATGACAGGTGTTAATAATACTATTACAGGGACTGCTGGCAATGTTGCAAAATTGAATCAGGTATCTGGGTACAATAATACAATTACTAATGCGTCTAATAATATTGTGATGGGTAATGACCATATTGTAACTGCTGATAATACAATTGCTATCGGTGGTCTTTCTTCTAGCGAAACTCGATCTGTTGCCAATACAACAACAATCGGTTATGATGCAAAAGCTTCTGTTGAAGGCGGTGTAGCCCTTGGTTATAAATCCAACGCAACCGTAGATAAAGGTGCAGCTGGTTATGATATCAGCACCAAAGCAGCATCTACTGATACAAGTTCTACATGGAAAGCGACAGCATCTGCTGTAGCCGTTGGCGATGTAGCTAATGATGTAACACGTCAAATTACATCTGTTGCAGCTGGTACAAATGATACTGATGCAGTAAACGTAGCACAACTAAAAAAGGTAGAAACTAAAATCTCTACTGTTGAGGCAGATGCTAAAAAACATACTACTGTAGTGGCAGGAGATAATACAACTGTTACAGCTGGTACAAATGCAAACGGCGGTGCTGAATACAAAGTAGCTGTAAATAAAGACTTAGTAGAGATGAACTCTGTTAACTTTGGTAAAGCAACTGACGATGTTCGTGCTCGTATCGATAAAGATAGCGCTCGCTTCTTTAACGGTAGCGAAAATATCGGTATTACACCTAAGGGTGTTCAAATCGAAAATACAGATACCTTAGAACAAGCAAAATTCGATAAATACGGTATGTACGCAAGTGAAGGGGACAAAACAGTTTACTACACTACAACTGGTATCAGCGCTGGCGATCAAATCATTAACAATGTAAAAGCCGGTGTAGCAGATACTGATGCGGTTAATGTATCTCAACTTAAACGCGTACAAGATCAAATTGCAGCATCTACTAGTGTTACAACTGTAACAGCTGGTGACCATATTAAGGTAACACCAACTGTAAATGGTAATACTCACGACTACAAGGTATCTCTTGCAGACGATATTGCAGACCAAATTACAAATAACACAACAAATATCACTAAAAATACAAATGATATCAAAAATATCAAAGGTGACTTATCCAAGATGGATAAACGCGTCAATAAATCTGTAGCAGGTGCAGCAGCGTTAGCAGCATTGCATCCACTTGATTTCGACCCAGATGCTAAATGGGACTTCGCTGCAGGTTATGGTCATTACCACAGTGGTGATGCGGCAGCTATCGGCGCTTTCTACCGTCCTAACGAAGACGTACAACTTAGCGTAGGTTCTACTGTAGGCAGTGATGAAACAGTATTCAATGCTGGTTTATCTGTGAAAGTAGGGGCTCATAGCGGTGTATCTCGATCTCGTGTAGCGATTGGCAAAGAAGTATTAGCCCTTAAGAAAACTGTAGCTGAACAAAATGCTCAAATTCAAAAATTGACTACATTGTTGAATGGTGTTGCTGGTACTAAGATGAAAGCCGATCACACAACATTGTTCCCAGATATCCCTACAAACCATTGGGCATATGAAGCTGTAAGCGATTTATCTCGCCGTGGTTTAGTAGAAGGCTATCCAGATGGCACATTTGGTGGCGACCGTATGTTAACACGTTATGAATTTGCTCAAATCGTATACCGTGCTATTCAAGACGGCGTAACAGTTAATGATCGTCTTGTAACAGAATTTAGCCCTGAAATGGCTTTGTTCCGTGTTGACACTGTAGCTAAAAATGCTAAAGGTGAACCAACAATCGAACGCGTTCGTGTTAACAAAAAATAAGGATACTATTAGTTTATAGTGTTCACACAACTTAATAAGTAGCTACTATGCCATACCTCAACTCCACCCCGAGGTCGCATAGTAGTGAATATAAAAAGGAGTAACTGATTATATCAGTTACTCCTTTTTGTTGTTATATTAGGCTCACTATTCTTTTTATTTGGCAAAATAACCTAGCGACTGGATGTGTGCGATGGACTCGTCTAAATATTGTTCAGAGGACACAATGTGTTTAGTGCCATCATCTTTTGTTCTTTCAACGGTCATGTTTTCGTTCATGGTATCAATCAATTCTTGACGAGATATTGGTTTTGCCATCAATTTCATGACGTAGGATAAGCCTTCATCTACTGAAAAGTCTATTTGGTTATACATATTGCCGAGGCACATGTATTGATAACCACCTTTTTCAACAAGTGTGGATACATAGTTGATAAAGTGTTCTGGAATATAGGTTTTGTTTTCCTCAAATGGTAATTGGTCATATTTTTTTGCATATGTGTTGATATGACCGACGATAGCAAGATGGAATAAACGTCTATACATAGCATCAGTATCGATTTCAGAATCAGGATGATGCTCTCCAATATGTTTCATAATATCCGCTACATTGAATGGTCGTTTTGTATCCATTAATTCTTGGATGCTAATGTGCATAACATTGGTCCACTCTGGAGGAACACCAGGCTCTTCATCTAATGCATTGTTGAAGTATAGTGTATCTAGTACTTTCTTCTCAACCCTTTCGTCATGGGAAATTTTATCTTCGTTACTACACTTTGTTAATAGGGCCATACGGAACTGAGTATCATATACGTAGTCATAATATTGTTCTTTATCAATAAAGTTATCTCTAGCCAATGTTCTAATATTATTTTCCACACTACTATCAAGCCATGTAATGAAGGAACGATTCAATGTTTCGTCACCGATGTAAGCACAACCTTGCTCTTGTGCACGTTCAATAAATTCTGACACATATACAGGATCATTAATAGCTTCTAAGTATTCGTGCCCCACATAATAATCATTAGATTGTAATACACGATTGATATTTTTTATTTTATAATCAGAAATTTGTTGGGAACGTTCATCTAATTTCATTGTTTCTGCAATGAGTTTTAATACATTTTTTGTGTAGACCGTACGCTCTTGTAATGAGTCGTTAGGTGCATGTTTTTCAGAATATAACATAATATCCCGCAATTGCTCTAACCGTTTCCAACCAGGATATGTATTGTATGATACATATGCTACACCACGGTCGGATAGATTTCGGTTACAAATGCTGAGGATTTTATCTTTCACCACGTCAGGCACCCAAGACCAAATACCATGGACGATAATGTAATCGAAGGTACCAAATGAATCATCAATATCCATAATATCTTTTTCTAATAATGTAATATTTTTTAGCCCCATGGATTCAATTAATTCATTCCCATGTTTCACCTGTGTAGGGGATAGGTCGATACCTGTAAAGGTAGTCGTTGGGTTATATAGGGCTTGGGGGATGATATTTCCACCACAAGAAGAACCCAACTCTAATACGCGCGCCTCTTCAACTGGTACTGGGTCTAAGCCATAAATAAGAGCTTTTGCCATTAAAGATGTAATACATGTATTGGAAAATGGTTTTGATACGTATAGAAAATCGTCGTAAGATTCCTTTAGGTCGTTAATTTTAGATTGATCTACACTAGTAATGTGTTGTTTACTCATTAGAATATATCCCCTCTATAACTAATACTCGTAAAATGGTCCTCATAATGATTTAGTATATCATAATTTTTATCAAAATCGGTCAAAAAAATTCATAGTTATTTCATTTATAAGTTAGTATATGAAAAAAATG
>NZ_QSDY01000094.1 GCF_003463825.1 Veillonella sp. AM51-8BH | reverse complement strand
ATAACTTTACGTCTATACTTAGGTGTAAATACTATGTGGTATTTGCATAACCATTTTGTGTGCGCAAGGCTCTGTGTCTTTGTTGCCATATAAAATCACCTTTCTTTTGTATATAATGCGGCTTGAACACCTACATTATACTTAAGCAAGGTGATTTTTTTGTATAACTTTCGTTGCCGCACCCGCATAGCGGGTGGTTTTATGATTCGCGACTACGTCGCGAACCAGTCTAAAGACAATAATAAAAAAAGAACAGCCCGAAGACTGTTCTTTTTGTTTAGTTTTAATGTGAAACTAACCATCCTTTCAAGTCAGTTTCTAAGGCCTAAGATTAGACACGACCTTCATTAGGGTTATTATATGCGTCTTTATCGATAGTGCCCATAATCTTATCTACTACGAGAGCATTTGTTAAGGAACCAGATACGTTCAAGCATGTACGACCCATGTCGATCAATGGATCGATGGCAAGGATTGGGCTGATGGATGTGAAGTATGCACCAAGACCTGTACCGCTAAGGGATACAGATGCAGCCATTGTAGCTGTACCAGGAACACCTGCGATACCAACAGAACCGATAGCGATAACGATAACGCTCATAATGTACATAGTCAAATCAAATGGGATACCCGCTACGTTAGAGATATACACAACAACAAGTGCTGGGAATACGCCGGCACAACCTTGCATGCCTGCAGTAGTACCGAAGGATGCTACTGTATTTGCTGTTGTAGCATTTACGCCAAGACGTTTTGTCAATGTTTCAACAGTTAATGGCAATACGCCCATAGAGGAACGGGATGTGAAAGCTAACAAGAGTGGAGCTTTTGCTTTTTTGAAGTATGTAATTGGGTTGTAACCGAAACTAGCAATCAAGATAGCTTGAACAACGAACATAATCAAAAGGCCAACGTAAAGCAATACTACAAATAGACCCATGTCTAAGATAGCTTGCAAACCACGTGTTGCCAATGTAGATGCCAATAAAGCAACTACGCCGTATGGCATAAGACCGATAATGAAATCTGCAACCCAAGAGATTAATTGGTGAAGTTCATCAAATAGCTTAGTGAAGATTTCCATGCTATTTGTGCCTGTTTTCTTCAACAAACGAGCAACACTACCCAAGATGATAGCAAATACTACGATGCCGATAACATTTGTTTCGGCTGCAGCTTGAATTGGGTTACTTGGAATCAACGCACGGAATGTATCAACCATCGGTTTGATTTCACGAATCTTTTTACCAGATTCAACAATATCAAAACCTTGTCCTAAACCGAAAGCATTACCCAAGATAAGGCCAACGATAGCAGCAACAGCTACCATGCCAAGATTTGTAGAAACCATGGCAACTACTAATTTCTTAAGATTCGCACCTGCTTCCATATGCAAGATAACATGTACAATGGAGATAAATACAATAGGAATAACAAGCATGCGGATCAAATCAATAAAGCCGCCCCCTACTAGAGAGAACCACTTCGTACTTTCCTTGATGTAAACCACTTTAGAAGGATCATCTGGGAAACCTGCAATAATTTGAATAGCAATACCGAGTACGGCACCAACAATAGTGCCAATAATAACGAGATTACCAAAGGATGTACCCTGCGTTGCAAAGCATAAATACCGATTAACGCGAGCACAAACACTGCGATAATACCAATACTTAATGGATTGCTTAGCATGAGGTAATCTGTAAAGAATGGAATATTCATAATACACCTCTTTTAATTCATATCACAATAATAGGTTATGAACTCAGTATATCATATATCGAAAAATTTACAAGTAAAATAATTTAAATTATATAAGTTTTTCTATGCGGATTCTGCAAGTTTTATAAATATGTTAATCTCCATTGATATACCGATACCTCTGCCTTTTCAAGATACCCTATATCACAGCAGAAAGTTACGCATATAAAAAGGTGACCTTCCATAGGAAGGTCACCTTTAAATGTATTTAGTTATAACACTACCTAATTATAGGATTATCTGTTAACTAGAACGTAAGTTACTTGGATAGGACCATGAGCACCATCTACAGTAACCAACTCAATATCAGCTGTACGGGATGGACCAGAAATCAAGCAGATATTTGTAGGGAAGTTGGACGGATCGTTGTGATAACGTTCAGCCAAATGTTCCATAGTTTGAGTCATACGTGGATTGATTGTATCAGTGTACAATACAGCGATATGTGTAGTAGGCAACAAGCTAATAGCACGGCCAGATTCTTCACCAGACGCTTGTACTACAGTAGCAGTTTCAGCAATACCGCAATATGGGAATGTAATACCGATATCTGCATTAGCAGTGTTGGAGATACATTCTTCACGGCCTTTGGCTGGATCCCATTGGAAGTATGTACGAATGCCGCCATTATTAGCTGCATCTTGCTCGAATAATTCTTTTAATTTATATTCGTCTACTTCTGGAGTGCTTGGGAATACAACTTTACCGTTACCCCAGTCTTCAATAGCTGCCAAAATTGTTTCACCTAATTTATCAGGTGTAGTTTCAACGAATTTTGTACCAACACGTTGACATTGTTCCTTAAACATTGTCAAAATTTGATCTTTATTCAAATCTTTGAACATAGTTTCTTGAGGACCATGGCTGTAATCAAAACCCTCTACGAATGCAGGGCACATTTCTTGATCACGGCCTAATGCACGAGATAAACGTGCAATAAATTGTTTACGTTTAGCTTCATCCATTATTTTTTCTCCTTCTTCTTGTTCTTTTCATGTTCAGCATATAAGTCACGGAATTTTTTGAACTTCAATGTACCCATTTCTTTGGATTTAGTCCAGCCGTTCATAACTGGAACAGCTTGAGTCCATGTAGCATATTGCCTTCTTTGTTACTAATTAAGTTCATACCGATAGCGCCAGCTTTTGTGCCAAGGTCGAATAATGTGGAGTTACCAAACATCTTAGCTGCTGCAGTAAAGATTGCTTCTTCTGCTTTTGGACGAGTTTTTTCGATGTCAGCCATAATATGACGGTGTTCCATCAATAATTCATGCAATGGAATAGCTACTGGACAGTTTTCTGTACATGCACCGCACAATGTAGACGCATATGGAAGATCGCCTGCTACTTCGTAACCTTTGAACAATGGAGTCAATACAGCACCCATTGGACCTGGATATACGGAGCCATAACCGTGACCAGAGATGTGACGGTATACAGGACAAATATTCATACATGCACCACAACGGATACAACGTAACATTTCTTGGAATGTACCACCTAAGATACCGGAACGACCGTTATCGATAATGATAATATGAGTTTCTTCAGGACCGTCTGCTTCACCAGCACGACCAGGGCCAGTCATCATGGAGAAGTAGTTGGAAATTTTAGAACCTACTGCAGAGCGGTTCAACATTTCCATCATAACGTCAAGAGCTTTGAAGTCAGGAACGATACGTTCTGTACCTAAGAAGATCAATTGAGTCTTAGGAATGGAGCTAGACATACGACCATTACCTTCGTTGGAAACGATAGTACAAGTACCGGATGCAGCTACCGCAAAGTTACAACCGTTAACACCTACGTCAGCTTTCAAGAAACGCTCACGTACATAGCCACGTACGAAGTGAGTCATTTCTGTAGGGTTTTCAGTTCCAGTGTAACCTAATTTTTCAGCGAAAATTTCGCGGATTTTGTTACGTTCAAAGTGAAGGCCTGGTACAACGATATGAGATGGTGGGCTCACTGCTGTTTGCAAAATGAATTCAGCCAAGTCAGTTTCGTTTACTTCGATACCAGCTTCTTCAAGAACTTCGTTCAAACCAATTTCTTCAGTTAAGATAGTTTTGGATTTAACGATCATTTTAGCTTCGCGTTCACGAAGGATATCTAAAGCGATTTGAGTCGCTTCTTTATCGTCGAATGCAAAGTGAACTTTAGAACCAGCTTTTTCAGCGTTTTCAGCAAATTGGTTTACATAGTAATCCAAATTATTAAGCACGTGATCACGAAGTTTAGCTGCTTCTGCGCGGAAATCTAACCATTCAGGAACGTCCGCAACTACTGTATTACGTTTATCATAAAACACGTCTTGTGCTTTTTTGATAGCTGCAACTTTGAAATCGTCAGCCAAACATTCTTTTATACGTGTCTTATAGGGGCGATTGTCATATATAAGTGCCATGTCGTCTCCTCCTTAACGGCAGTTTAAGATTTCAGCAATATGCATTACTTTGATACGGCGATCGATTTCGCCTTCTTTATGAAGACGGTCAAGCATACCAGCGATGTTCATCAAGCACGCTTGGTCAGAACCAGAAATTACGTTGGCACCTGTGCCAGCAATTTCCAATGCTTTTTCGCGTGTCATAACTTCACTAATTTCAGGGTTCTTAACGGAGAATGTACCGCCGAAACCACAGCAACGGTCTGCACGTGGTAATTCAATCAAGTTAATATCTTTAACATTTCTAAGGAGTTTGAATGGAGGTTCTTTAACACCCATCAAACGAGTAACGTGGCAAGATGTATGATATGTAACGGATTCGTTGAAACGAGCCCCTACATCTTCAACACCTAATACATCAGTAATGAATTCAGTGAATTCATAAATTTTACCGCTCAATTTTTCTGCGCGTTTTTGCCATTCAGGTTGACCTTCCAAAAAATGTTGGTATTCGTCACGAATAGCAAATGCACAAGAGCCGGACATGCTGACTACATATTCAGCGTTCTCGAAGCATTCGATTGTATTCTTAATGGCATCCATAGCTGCGTCATTGTAACCAGAGTTAGTGAACATTTGGCCACAACATACTTGTTTCTTAGGAACTACGAGCTCGCAACCTAATCTTTCAAGTACTTCTACACCAGCCATACCTACATGTGGGTAGAACATGTCAATCAAACACTGTTGGAAAAGATGAATTTTCATATTATCGTCCTCGTCTTTTCTAGTACTTAACCTAATAAAAAATTTTGATATGTATGTGTTATGGCAAGAATTCTAGTGAAAGTTTTTCAATATTTTTCCGCCCGAAACATTACTCATGCTTTCAAATAAATATTCAAAAGCTTTATCGATATAATTATAAATTAATCATATAGAAAATGTCCAAAGAATTGCTATATTAGTATGTACCCTTTTATTTCTCATATCGATAAACCCTTTTATTTCTCATATCGTTATGACTTTTTGTAATAACAAACATTGCATTTTATCACAAACACCTCCTTATTTATAAATTATTCTTGTAAAAGTCCCTTAAATTCTAGATTTTGGGAATGTTTATCATTTCGCATTTTCCAATGGCTCTCATATCGTTATTTACCTATAATTCATTGAATATTTATATAAGTAGCCTTTAAACATTTCGCATTTTCCAATGGCTCTCATATCGTTATTTACCTATAATTCATTGAATATTTATATAAGTAGCCTTTAAATTTCAAATTCATGTAATT
>NZ_QSDY01000093.1 GCF_003463825.1 Veillonella sp. AM51-8BH | reverse complement strand
TAATTTAGATTTATAACGAATTAATATAAAGTTACATAAAAATTTGTTCTAGATCAATATTTTGTGCTTTGATGGTATAGATTTATACTGTTAATTATAAAACTATAAATAGTGTTAAGATAATTTATTCTTAATTATATGAAAGAATAATGAGTATATGTGGGGTGTGTTTATGGCAAAACAAGTAAAATCTAGACAGCGAGTTACTGATCATGGGGAAGTATTTACTGCAACCCGTGAAGTAAATGCAATGTTAGATTTAGTAAAACAAGAGACTGAACGTGTGGACAGTCGATTCTTAGAACCTGCATGTGGTGATGGAAATTTTATGGCCGAGATTTTACGGCGTAAGTTAGAGGCGGCAAAGAAGCGAGCTATTCCTCCACGAAAAAGAAAACCATTACCACTTGAATTTGAGAAGCAATCTGTAATTGCAGTAGCAAGTATATATGGTGTTGATTTATTGATTGATAATGTGATCGCATGCCGAAATCGACTCTATGATATTTGGTATGAAGAATATGAAAATATCTGTAATAATGAAATAAATGAGGATTGTAAAGCAGCAGTAAGATTTATTCTTGATCGTAATATTGTTTGTGGAAATGCATTAACTATGAAGTGTGTTGATGAGAATGGAATTGAAATTGATGAACCTATTGTTTTCTCAGAGTGGACGTTTATAATGGGGTCGATAATGCAACGTAAGGATTATCGCTTTGATAAGTTGTTAGCAGGGAATTATATGCCTAACGCATTAAACAAAAAGAAAAAGCGAGCAGATGAATATACTCAGATGAACTTACTATCTATTGTAGATGAAAATCTTTGTGATGAGGGTGAATTCGTTACTTCTTATGTTGCAGATTATAGGAGGGTTCAAGAACATGGTTAACAAACAATACAATAATATGTATAATCCAGATGTTTTATCTTGTATTGCAAATTTGTCAAATGATGAAGTATTTACTCCTCCAGAAGTAGCTAATGCTATATTAGATTTGTTGCCCCAGGAACTATTTAGTAATCCCCATACTACATTTCTTGATCCGGCTTGTAAAAGTGGTGTATTTTTGCGTGAAATTGCTAAAAGACTGCTTAAGGGGCTAGAGTTAATATATCCTGATTTAAAAGAGAGAACAGAGCATATTTTTAAGTATCAACTTTTTGGTATAGCTATTACAGAACTAACATCATATCTTTCCCGACGTAGTCTGTATTGTTCTAAGTTTGCAAATGGTAAATATTCTGTTGTTAATTTTGATAATATTGATGGTAATATACGTTATAAAATTCTTCAGCATAGATGGGAATACGGCAAATGCATATTTTGTGGTGCTCCCCAAAAAGAGTATGATCGTCCAGGTGATTTAGAAACTTATGCATATGAAATGATTCATACTATAAAACCGGAGAGGATATTTAATATGAAATTTGATGTGATTATAGGTAACCCACCATATCAATTAAGTGATGGCGGTGGAACGGGAAAAAGTGCAAAGCCGATTTATCAACTCTTTGTTTCCCAAGCAAAAAAATTACAGCCACGATATATGTCTATGATAATTCCATCAAGATGGTTTGCTGGTGGAAAAGGACTAGATGAGTTCCGTGCTGAAATGCTTTCAGATAAGCATATACGTAAGCTTGTTGATTATGATAATTTTAAAGAAGTATTTCCGGGAGTAGATCTGGCGGGAGGTGCTTGCTTTTTCTTATGGGATCGTGATAATCCGGGGAGTTGTGAGGTTACAAATATTAGTGGTGGTATTCGTAATACTGCAATTCGTGAACTTGATGAATATGATACGTTTATTCGATCGAATCAAGCAATAAGTATTGTTAAAAAAGTTAATTCCATGAATTATAAGAAACATTTGAGTGATGTTGTATACTCTAGGTTACCATTTGGAATCCCAACGACATATACGCCTGTAACTACTGGTGTTCCCTGTTACTTCACAAAAAAAATTGGTCTGCGACATGTAAGACGAAATGATGTGAGAGATCCGTTTGGGATTATTAATAAATGGAAGTTCCTGGTTCCTAAAGCACCTATAGCTGGGCAAACCGATTTTTCAAAACCAGTAGCTTTTTATTATGATGGGAACACTAGAATTGCAAAGCCAGGAGAGGTTTGCTCTGAATCTTGGCTGGTAGCTGGCGCCTTTGATAGCGAGGCTGAAGCACTTTCCTATAAATCATATATTTTTACAAAAATAGTAAGATTTCTTCTCTTACAAACTGTTGTATCTCAGAATATTTCGAAAAAGAATTATTGTTTCATTCCAGATTTAGAAAAATATGAAGGTACATATACAGATGCTCAATTATGTGAAATGTGGGGTATTTCAGATGAGGAGTTTGAATATGTAAAATCTAAGATTGGTGAAATTGGAGGTGAGAATAATGGCTGAGATAGAACTTTTTCCACAGAGGCCGGATTTACGTCCAATGATTTATGCTTATGAAGATACTAATCCACAGTATAAGGGACTATTAAAAGTTGGCTACACTACTATAAATGTGGAGAAACGGGTGGCTCAACAGTATCCAATAAAGAGACCTGATGGTTGTATGCCATATCGTATTGTTTTACGTGAATCTGCAATGTATTCAGATGGTAGTTTTTTTACTGATCATGATGTTCATCGAGTACTACGAGAAAAACAAATCATTAGCATGGGTGGAGAATGGTTTAAATGTACTGTAGATGATGTTAAATCTGCTATTGTTGCAGTACGCACAGGTTCATCGAATATTGAGAATCGTACCCAAACCTTTAAGATGCGTCCAGAACAAAAAGAAGCTGTAGATATAACGATAAATTATTTTAAATCGGCCTATGAGGAAGATAGTAGTAGAGCACCAAAATTCCTATGGAATGCAAAAATGCGGTTTGGTAAGACTTTTGCCGCTTATCAACTTGCAAAAAAGATGGGAATGAAACGTATCTTGATTCTTACGTTTAAGCCGGCTGTTCAAACAGCCTGGCGTGAGGATTTATTAAATCATGTAGATTTTGAAGGATGGCAGTTTATCTCTAGGCCTATTTCTTCAGGGGGAGTATCCACTGATCAACAATATCAACAAGCGGATAAGTCTCGCCCTATAGTTTGTTTTGGTTCTTTTCAAGATTTTCTTGGAGTAAACAGGGAAACTGGTGGTATTAAGTCCAATAATGAATGGGTACATACTACAAATTGGGACCTCGTTATTTTTGACGAGTATCATTTTGGTGCATGGACAGATAATGCAAAGAAGCTTTTTGAGCAGGATGAGGATATCTATGAAGATGATCTTTCACAATATGACGCAGGTAATGCCTATAATGAAACTTGGCTTCCTATAACTACAGCATATTATCTATATCTCTCAGGTACCCCGTTTAGAGCATTAAATTCTGGAGAATTTATTGAGGAACAGATTTATAATTGGACTTATTCTGATGAACAAAGAGCTAAAATTGAATGGAATGGGCCAGGAGAAAATCCATACTCTGCATTACCGAGAATGGTTATGCTTACATATAAAATTCCTGAAAGTATTCAGAGTATAGCCAAACAAGGCGAGTTTGATGAATTTGATTTAAATGCATTTTTTTCTACTGAAGGCGTAGGTTTAGACGCACATTTTAAATATGAAGATTATGTACAGAAATGGTTAGATTTAATTCGTGGCTCTTACTTGGAGACTAGCGTAGATGAATTAAAACTTGGCGCTCAGAAACCACCAATGCCTTACTCAGATACACGACTTCTAAATGTGTTATCTCATACTCTATGGTTTTTGCCTAATGTGGCAGCATGCTATGCGATGGCCAATTTATTAAAACAGAAGCAAAATAGTTTTTACCATGATTATAAAGTAAATATTTGTGCTGGATCACAGGCGGGAATTGGTGTTGCCGCTTTGAATCCGGTTCGACGTTCTATGGGGAATCCATTAGAGACAAAAACCATTACTCTTTCCTGTGGTAAATTAACTACTGGTGTTACTATTAAGCCGTGGACTGGTATTTTTATGCTTCGGAACCTTTCTAGCCCAGAGACTTATTTTCAAGCCGCTTTTAGAGTTCAGAGCCCATGGGAAATTTTGAAGGATGATGGTAGGCGTGAAATTGTTAAACAGGAATGTTATGTTTTTGATTTCGCATTGGATCGTGCGCTTCGTCAAATTTCTGACTATTCTTGTCGTTTAAATGTTCATGAAAGTAATCCTGAAAAAAAGGTCGGAGAATTTATAAACTTCTTACCGGTATTGGCATATGATGGGAGTGCTATGCGTCAAGTTAATGCCGCTGAGATTCTTGACATGGCTATGGCTGGTACATCTGCTACATTACTTGCAAAACGTTGGGAAAGTGCATTGCTTGTCAATGTTGATAATGATACTCTTGCTCGTTTGCTACAAAATGAGAGAGCAATGGCCGCGCTTATGCGCATTGAAGGTTTTAGAAGCTTAAACTCAGATATTGAAACGATTATTAATAAATCAAATGCAGTAAAAAAGGTTAAACGGGACAATGAAAGGCTCACACCAAAACAGAAGAAAGAAATGACCGAAGCCGAGAAGGAATATAAATCCAAACGTAAGATGATTCAGGAAAAGTTAATTAAATTTGCAACTCGTGTTCCCGTTTTTATGTATTTGACAGATTACCGTGAATATAGTTTACAGGATGTTATAACCCAGTTAGAACCAGAACTTTTTAAGAAAGTTACAGGTCTAGAGGTTAAGGATTTTGAGTTGCTAGTATCTTTAAATGTATTTAATGAGTCTTTGATGAATGATGCGGTTTATAAGTTTAAACGATATGAAGATGCAAGCTTAATCTATACAGGTATTGATAAGCATATTGGTGAAAATGTGGGGCTTTATAGTACAGTTATTAGTCGTGCTGATTATGATGCGATGGCAGGTCAGGTTGCAACATCTATGAAGGTTGATCGGAATAGTATTAGTGATACTTCATCTCGCTTCACAATAGTGAATAGAGAAATCCTTGCTGAGAGAGAGGGCCCACGATTAGTTGCTGAAAATTACATTAAAGATTATGCAAAACCGAGTAAGTTAGCAGGTGAACGGAACAGTTATCGAGGTATGGCTACATATCGACCTTCCTATATACCTCCAGTACCTTCTGCAATTACTAGCAAAGAAAAAAATAAAATAAAAGTTGATCTTTCTAATGTTTGTGTGGGTAAAACTGTTTCTCATAAAGCATTTGGGCTAGGAATAATTAAGAAAATTGATAGGAACCTTATCATTATTTCTTTTTCTGGTATTGATAAAAGATTTCAGTTTCCTGGTGCATTTTTCCAAGGGTTCTTGCAATTGGATAAATAATCAGAAGTAGTATTAAAGTTTGGATAATAAAATTTAATAAGATATACGTACTTTTGTATGGAAAAAGATCCTAGTCTTATTTTAGTGATAGAATAGTATTTGTATTAGTCTTATTTTAGTGATAGAATAGTATTTGTAT
>NZ_QSDY01000092.1 GCF_003463825.1 Veillonella sp. AM51-8BH | reverse complement strand
AATAAATTATTAAGATACAAATATAAAGAAAAAAATAGATTTACATTAAGAAATAGTATATAATAGAGTCTAGAAAGTAGATTGACATTTTTTGATACGGATTTGAGGAGTTAAAGATATGGTTGAAGTTTCTTACGAACGTTTAGCTACGATTTTCAAGGCATTAAGCGATGAAACAAGATTACACATCATCGATATGTTGTCTTGCAATGAATTATGTGCAGCTGATATTTTAGCTAGCTTCAATTTGTCTCAATCTACGTTGAGCTACCACATGAAAATCTTAATTGATGCAGGTGTAGTTAACTCTCAACGTAATGGCTTATGGACTCGTTATTCCATTAATGAAGCTACATTTGGCGATATTTTAGAGATCATCCCTCAACTATATAAATCTAAGGATGAGTGTATTTGCGCGCAAATTAAATACTGCCGTATTTCTGAGCACGAAAAAGAAGCGTAACAATGAGACGATGGATTATGCATGTTGATATGGATGCATTTTTCGCGTCCATCGAACAATTGGATCATCCAGAATATAAAGGCCACCCCGTAATTGTGGGTGGTCTTTCTTCACGTGGCGTCGTTGCCACTTGTTCTTATGAGGCTCGAAAATTTGGCGTTCACTCCGCCATGCCCATCTCTCGTGCTAAGAAACTCTGTCCTGATGGCGTCTATGTGTATCCGCGTATGGATCGTTACAAAGAGGTATCTCATCAGATTTTTTCTATTATGAAAGAATTTACGCCTCACATTGAGCCTCTATCTATCGACGAAGCCTTTCTCGAGGTTAGCGGTATGTCTACCATGTATAGTGGACCAAAAGCACTGGGCAGAGCCATTAAAGATCGAGTATTTGAGGAAACTGGTCTTATTATCTCTGCAGGGCTAGCACCGAATAAATTCCTTGCCAAATTAGCATCCGATTTAGATAAGCCCGACGGCCTCGTAGTCATACCTTATGGCCGTGAAAAAGAGATTTTAGCTCCATTACCGATTAAACGCATTTGGGGCGTAGGTCCTCGTACCGAAAAAATCTTGAAAACAGGGGGCTTTCACTTGATGCGTCATATTCAAGTGTTGCCTGATGAAAGCAGTTTAATTCCCCTCGTGGGCAACCAGGCGCGCCGCATATGGGAACTAGCAAATGGGATTGACGATAGACCGGTGGAAACAGATCGCAAAATACAATCTATCGGAGCTGAGGAAACCTACGAAGAAGATTTAACGGATGGTAGTGCTATTGAATTAGAGTTTAGATATTTTGCGAACCGATTATCAAAACGATTGCGAAAACGTAATCTCTTAGGTCATACTGTATCCATTAAGGTTCGGTACGATGATTTCACCACCGTATCCCGCCAAAAGCGGTTAGATACACCATCAGACCATGAGCATGTGTTTTTTGAAACGGCTCTGCTCTTGTGGAACAAACTCATGCAAGATAAGACCAGTAAAAAAACGAAAGGCACAAAGAAAGACATTGAAGTATTAGGAGCCACTACGAAGGTTAAATCTACAAATTTAAAATCTACTAATTCAAACTTTAGTAGTTCAAACTATGGTGGTTCTAGTGAAATTGCCTTTATGGATCCCCCGGGCCCTATACGACTATTAGGCCTTACTGTAAGTGGTCTCGATGAAGAGGTGCCTATGCAAGATAGTCTTTTCGAATCACCTAAAAATGAGACTGAAAATAAACTGGCTGGTGTATTAGATTCATTAGAGTCTAAATTTGGTGAAACGGCTGTTATGAGTGGCGCATTATGGCAGCGCTTTCACGGAGACAATGGAACGCGTAGAAAGCGATCGGAACTAAAGGCCGCAGTAGATGCACAATCTACTAATGAGGATGTGGAATCTACTAGAATGGATAAGGTCCTTGGCCTAGATAAGAATGGTGATGTAGGCGACATTAACGAAGACATATAACTCGATACAATAGACTCATAAAGTTTATATTGAATACTTTCGCTAATATATTTATTCATGTTACAATATGGATATAGTGTTTAAAAATTACCGCAAGAGAGGTATAGATATGAGTTTATTTCGTGTAGCCATCCATTATGGCATCAACAGCAATGGTTTCTTGTCCTATGACACAGAAGCAAAAACAGTGTCCGTAGATTTACCTGAACAAGAGTGGGTTGATAAGGTTATCGCTTACTTGAACGACGAACATGCCATCGAGCATGCTACAGGTCTTGATACATATGAACGATTGAACGTAAAACCATTAGAATCTTTAGATAACCTAAAATTAGCTTTAACACGCATGTGGGAAGCTATCGACGTACAAGTCGACTGGAGTCGTCCAGCATAAATTGAATGAAAACACCTTGTGATCTACACGTTGATGATAGAAGCAAGGTGTTTTTTATTTTGATAGAGAGATTTAGTTCGCATTTAAATATATATAATGCCACAATTCTCATTTTGGTTCTTGTAAATGATATCGTGTATACAAGATTTATAAAGGTTTAGGGTTGTTCTGTTAAAAAAAATGTGATATTCTAATTATAGATTAATGGATAATAATTATCCGTTAATAATATTTATCTTAATTGAGATGTATAATCTAAAAGTTATGTACAGTAAATTACTTTCATTTTGATCTCTAAGTAGGAGTTTGTAATATGAATAATGAAAAGAAACTAACAACCACCTTTGGCGCTCCCGTACCTGATAATCGCAACTCTGCTACAGCAGGTAAACGTGGTCCTGTACTGATGCAAGATGTTTGGCTCATGGAGAAATTAGCTCATTTTGAGCGCGAAGTGATTCCTGAACGCCGCATGCATGCTAAAGGATCCGGTGCATTTGGTACTTTCACAGTAACTAACGATATTACAAAATATACGAAAGCAAAAATTTTCTCTGAAGTAGGCAAGCAAACGCCGTTATTCGTGCGTTTCTCCACCGTTGCTGGTGAGCGTGGTGCGGCCGATGCAGAACGCGACATTCGTGGCTTTGCCGTAAAATTTTATACGGAAGAAGGAAACTGGGACCTCGTAGGTAACAATACACCGGTATTCTTTATTCGCGATCCATTGCAATTCCCTGATTTGAACCGCGCTGTAAAACGGAATCCGAAAACAAATCTTCGCGATGCGACAGCAAACTGGGACTTCTGGACTAGCTTGCCAGAGGCGATCCACCAAGTAACAATCGTCATGAGTGACCGTGGTATTCCTAAATCCTACCGTACAATGCATGGTTTTGGCAGTCATACATACAGTCTTATCAACGAAAACGATGAGCGCGTATGGGTTAAATTCCATTGGATTTGCCAACAGCCGATTGAAAATCTTTCCGACGCTGAGGCGGCTAATGTGGTAGCTAGTGACCGTGAAAGTCACCAACGTGACCTCTTTGAGGCTATTGAAAAAGGTGATTTCCCTAAATGGAAATTATGCATCCAAGTGATGACGGAAGAACAAGCTGACAATATGCCATACAATCCATTCGACTTAACTAAAGTATGGTATCACGATGAGTTCCCATTGATTGAAGTTGGTGTAATGGAACTTAATCGCAACCCAGAAAATTATTTCCAAGATGTAGAACAAGCTGCATTTGCACCGACTACTATCGTTCCTGGTATCTCTTTCTCTCCTGATAGAATGCTTCAAGGTCGTTTGTTCTCCTATGCGGATGCGCAACGTTATCGTCTAGGAGCAAATTATTATCAAATCCCTGTTAATGCCGCTAAATGTCCTGTAAATATCTATCATCGCGATGGTCAAGGACGTATAGATGGAAACCATGGGTCTACAATTGGCTACGCACCAAATAGCTTTGGTGAATGGGCTGAACAACCGGAATTCAAAAATCCTCCTCTCGACGTATCTGGTCCAGCCTACCAATATGACTTCTATGAAGACGACTCTGACTTCTTTACACAACCAGGTAAATTGTTCCGCCTCATGAGCCCTGAACAACAACAAGCCTTGTTTGACAATACGGCAGCGGCTATGAATGGTGTACCTGATTTCATTAAAGAACGTCATGCAAAACATTGCTACCAATGTGATCCAGCTTATGGTGAAGGCGTTGCTAAAGCATTGGGTATGAACATTGATTTTAGCGATGTAAAATAGTATTATAAGTACTATTTACATAACAAAGATACTCTCTCTGAATAACACTGACGATTAAAAGAACTTCCTTAAATTAAAACGAAGCCCCTCCTTGCTATGTAGCTCATAGTAAGGAGGGGCTTTTGTCATGGTGAGTGTATTTAAATATTGCTAATCAAATTTCTTATTAGTTAAGTCTTGGTACATAAGCTTAGCAATTTCATACTGCGGATCGCCGGCTTGTAGTTGGTGTGACGGTAGTTTAAATACAGCCTCAGCCCTTTCGTTCTTCTTGATATCGATGCCTTTTGCATCTTCAGAACGACTTATGGAAATATAGCATAGTTCTTGTGTAGATAGATTTTAAAATACACTAATAGCATATTAATTTATAGAGGACTTTAGCATAACTATGTAGAATTACATTGTGTATTGTATTTATACAGAGAGCAAATGTGGTTAGGAGGCAATTATGAAACGTAGTAGTTTGGCATGGTATGTAGCGGTGGCTTGTCTTGGTGGTAGCCTTTTCGTCGGTCCTGTAGTGCAGGCGGACTCTCCGACGACGGTGAAAGCAAGTAGCATAGTTCCTACTACTGTTACAACTCAGGCGGAACAGGCAGCGCTCAAGCAAAAACAGCAATATCAAGCAGAAACAGAAACGATGGGTTTATTATGGATGCGCACTTCTGCTGAGTACAGAGCACTGGCATATCAGGGGTATAATGTAGCGATGAATCTTGTTAAAATGGCTGTTGCAGATCCGTCTCATCAAAGAAAGCCTTTAGCTATCGTTCTTGATGCAGATGAAACAGTAGTAGACAATACAAAACTGATGGGTGAAAGCATCGCTAACGGCAATGGTCGCTTCGATGCTCCTTGGTGGCGTCAAGCGGTACATCAAGGGAAATCACAAGCCATGCCTGGAGCCGTTGAGTTTTTAAATGAAGTACATAAACAGGGGGTAGAAATTTTCTACGTTTCAAACCGCTATGCACCTGTTAATTATGATGCAACAGTACAAAACTTTAAGGAACTAGGATTCCCATCCGTCGATAAAGACCATGTACTACTATTCGAAAAAGACTCTGACAAACAACCTCGCTTTGATGCGATTGCTAAAAAATATTCTGTCGTTCTATACATGGGCGATAACGCTGGTGATTTCCCGATTGGCACAAAAGGTAAGACACTAGCTGAAAGAAATGGCATCATCGATGCTCATAAAGAAGACTTTGGTACTACCTTTGTGGTATTCCCAAACCCTGCTTATGGATCTTGGGTAAGTGCATTAGCTAAAGGCTATCAAAACCTCAGCCCAGAAGAACAAAAACAAGTAAATAACCAATACCTACAACAATAAGGATGCCTTGCGTATACTTTATTAAAAACGATATAATAAAGTATACATGCGTCTATAGCTCAGTAGGATAGAGCAGCAGTTTCCTAAACTGCGTGTCACTGGTTCGATTCCGGTTAGGCGCACCAAAATAATATTAAGTTGAAATAGCTTCATTACATTTTTGTGATGAAGGCTATTTTTTTGAATATATTAAGTCTTAGTTTTAATAGAGCTATTAATTAATCAAAATATAAATGTATTTTAGATGAACTATTATTTTTATGATAATATAAAAGTATATAAATCAGAT
>NZ_QSDY01000091.1 GCF_003463825.1 Veillonella sp. AM51-8BH | reverse complement strand
CAAAAGATTTATATAAATTGTATTATTAATAAATTTCATGACATAAACGCTTATTTTCGTACCATAAATCATTTACATAAATCATCTAGAAGTGGTAGTATTAGCAGTGCACTAGAATTTGGTTATTAAGAAAGAAAGGTAATAATAATGTTTTCATTTCTACAACCAAAAGAGGCAAAATCATCTGTACCACAGAATATGATTATGAATCTATACTATAAATACAGATTCCAATCTTTAATTGGTATTTTCATTGGTTACGCAGCATACTATATTGTTCGTAACAACTTTGCCTTATCAACTCATTTTTTATCAGATATCTTACACATGAGCAAAACCGAAATCGGTTTGTTATCTAGTGGTATGCTTATCGCCTATGGTCTAAGTAAAGGCTTTATGAGTAGTCTTGCTGACAAAGCAAGCCCTGCAAAATTCATGGCTTTCGGTCTTATTTGTTGTGCAATTATCAACATTTTTATGAGCTTTGCCGACAGCCTCGCCTTCTTCTTAGTATTAGTAGTTCTTAATGGTTTCTTCCAAGGCTTTGGTGTAGGTCCATCCTTCATCACACTTGCCAAATGGTATCCAAAACAGGAACGTGGTCGCTTTGGGGCAATTTGGAATATCTCCCATAATCTTGGTGGTGGTATCGTAGCACCAATCGTAGCCGCTGCGCTATACTTCACTACTACCGATCACTGGCAATTAGGCAGCTATGGTATTCCTGCAATTATTGCAATTATAGTAGCTGTTATTATTTGCTTCTTGATTAAAGAAAGTCCTGAACGCGAAGCTTACCGCCAACTAGTGAAATCATTGCCGATACATCTCATAAAGCACATAGAAGTGCAGAAGCACCTCACCTAAGCACAAGACAAATCTTTGTACAATATGTATTAAAAAATAAAAATGCTTGGTATGTGTCTCTAGTTGATACATTCGTTTATATGATTCGTTTCGGTATGCTTACATGGTTGCCTATTTACTTATTACAAGTAAAAGGCTTCTCTAAAGCTGAAATGTCCATCGCCTTCTTATTCTTTGAATGGGCAGCCATTCCTTCTACACTTTTTGCAGGTTACATTTCCGATAAATTCTTCAAAGGTTATCGTATGCCACCAGCAATCATTGCAGTAAGTATTATCTTCTTCTGTATCTTTGGCTATTGGCAAAGTGAATCCCTCTTATGGGTTACATTCTTTGCTGCTGTTGTAGGTTGCTTAATCTACATTCCTCAATTCTTAGCATCTGTACAAACTATGGATATTGTACCTCCATTCGCTGTAGGCTCTGCTGTTGGCCTCGTGGCTTTATGAGTTACATCGTAGGTGCCAACCTTGGTACAACACTATTTGGTGTTTTAGCAGATAAATTCGGTTGGAATGCAGGTTTCTATCTCCTAATGGTAGCATGTATTCTTTGCATTACATTCTGTGTACTTGCCCACTTTGGTGCAAAAGAATTGGATGCTAAAGAAGCAGAACTTGAACAACTTCAAACAGCTGAAGCTAACAGCTAACAACTAAATTCTAGAGCAAATAAAAAGGTAGTAACAAGAAATTGTTACTACCTTTTATTATTTAATAAGTTCGCCAAGAACCAAATTATGGGCCCTATGAATCTCATTTTCTTAACGGTATCCATTTTATCTAGAATGGGCTTAGGTATCTCTGCATCGCTTTCAATAGATACATATTCCTTATCAACATAAACGCCTTTTGAATACTCAGTCGTATGGCTCCCTTTTTCAACAATAAATGTATGAGTGCCATTAGCATCTTCATACTCTTCATAACGAGCTACATCCGCAAAATCTATATCTATATCCCCTCTTGTACCTATAACCATCTGATAGCCACGATGTACTACGTTCATGTCAGATGGCATCGCTTTACCACACACCTTTGTAAACTGATATGCACCATGTGTTTTATTCCACCGGATCCAAAATTCTGCGTTATTCTTATGTTTGACCAGCTTATACTTATACCCAATCGCCCCATGAGTATCAATGTAGCGTATCTTGCCTAGGATCGTATATAAATCATTTCGGATTCGCAGCGTCTCGCCATAGTCAAATTTCATAAAATTCTCTCATACTAAAATCAATATATTATTAATTACTATGATTGTACATATAATATGAAATTCTGCCTAGATGGATATAGCAAAAAAGGTAGCAACATATATGTTGCTACCTTTTATTGTTTTATAATCAACCTTGTTGGCAGAAATATATTATGTAGTTTTTATCAGGACTAACTGCAGCACCTAGAGAATATGGATGATTCCGACTTCCGCCAAAATCATATACATACAATACATAATTGTCTGGTATTTCTATGGAATCTTCATTATATGACAATCTATGCAAATATTGTTTTTGAAGCTTTTGATTTTCCTTTTCAGTATAAATTGGATACACTTTATCTTTAGAACGCTTATTTTCATAATCCGGTTTAGGCTTTAATGCGTCTCGCGCATCTTCTATTCGTTTACGAGTTTCAAAATATCTCTTATACTTTGCACTATTGTCTTCATCTGCAATCTGTACCTTATTGAATTCTGCTAATACTTGATTTTCCAACTCATATATTTCATCTACAGATTTATCAATTGGATGGTCTTGTCGCTCTTGTATAAATTTACCCATCGGCACAGTTGTATTTTTTACAGTCAATATCAACCTTGGAATTAATGCATATAGAGAATCTGCATAAGCCATATTCGAATCGATATATCGTTTAACATACACATTGGATATATCAGCTTTTAAAACAACTACTTTAGAATTTGAAAGCGCTTCATCAATATATGGCTTTAATTGTTCCGATGTGCCTCCAAATCCAAATTGTACATAAGCCCTACCTTGTAAAAAGCCTGGATTACTATGCATATGAATGTTTTTGGCAAAACTTGGCATATTTTTGGGGAAGCCTGGAATCGTAGGCATCCTTTTATAATCTTTTGGATTATTGATAGGATACTGAATCAATTCTATCGGTTTAAAAAATTCTTCCAAAGATTCTTTAATTTCAGCTTTAGATCTAGCCGTAAATAGATCATGCCCTTTTCCCTTATTTTTATCTAAATATTCTCGAATTTCCCTTTCATTTGCTGCATCCCGATCAGCACGAGTTCGATAATTTTTAGTATTAACAGGATTAGTTAGCTTAATTTCTCCTTGCCCATTCTTTTTCATATATGGACTCACAATGCGTAAAGGTTTATTGCGGCCTCCAATAAAGTAGCCTTCATTACGTGTTGATTCAGTATTATAGTGTTTAATTTCTTTTAACGCTTTTTCATCCTTATCATTGTAAAGTGGATCAAACGTTTTGTATTCACTTCCAAAATCGGGATTTCCTGATGTTTTTAATCGTTGAGAACCGTGCTCCTTCTCCATCCGCTCTAATATAATTTCATCGCCAATTGAAAGTGCCTTCGTATCTATCGATTTATCTTTTATAACAGCTTTAAAAGCACCAGGAATAACCTCAACAAAATCTACTTTTACTGGGCCTTTTGTTTGTACAAACTGTTTTAACTTTGTATTATTTTTTTGTTCAATACTTATATTTTGATTCTGACTATCTACTACTTCTGCGGCAAAACTAGACTGACTATATAATGCTAGTGAAAGCATCATCAGCACAAAATATTTCTTATTCATTTCTCTCTCCTATATACATCTACAACTTTTAATGTTATAGCAAAAAGGACCTACAGTAATCTGTAGTCCTTATATATTTGGTGCGGTTGGAGGGACTTGAACCCTCACGAGCGTACGCTCACCACCCCCTCAAGATGGCGTGTCTGCCATTCCACCACAACCGCATGGAATACAAATGGTGCCTCAGGACAGAATCGAACTGTCGACACACGGATTTTCAGTCCGTTGCTCTACCAACTGAGCTACCGAGGCACGTTTTTTTTGTAAAAAAAATGGCGACCCCGATCAGATTTGAACTGACGATCTTCGCCGTGACAGGGCGACATGTTAACCGCTACACCACGGGGCCGCGTATCAACTCTCGTTGACTACTCGTATATATTAACACGAGGCAACCTACTAATGCAAGTACTTTTTTCTAATTTTTTGATGAATTTTTCCAAAATATATGAAATTGGGAACTATCTATTAAAAATCGCAAATATTAGCCATTTATATTTAGTATGCTTGAATATACTACAAATTATACCTATAATTACAGAAATCAAAAACGCCTGTAAAGCAGATATTTTTTTTGATTTGTGACTATCTTAAGAACCAACTTAAGGATAATAATAAAATTGGCACCTAAATTTCTTTAACGAAAACTAGGTACCAATTTCAACATAATTATATAAAATTGTTTATTATGATATTTTTACAAGTATGATACAAATTATAAATGATCCCAAGGGCCATCACGCAAGTCTTGTTCCCAATAATACTCAACCTTCATATCACCACGTTTGACCTTATCGAATACCTTAGAACGTGCAGTGGTCATCACATTTTCACTATGCTTACCACCGAAGTACGCATATCGAGATTTACCCAATGTGTACATAACTGATACATAAGGTTCTACAGAACTAATATTACTTTTACCAATTCCTAGATCTACAGAAATATGAGGCGTCACATTCATTTTAGCGCCTACCTTTAATCCATGTATAGATTGCCACTTATGTTGGTCAATATAGTACATCTCTTCTGAATGTTCTCCTGGCGCTTTTGTTTTCCAATGATATCCTTCCACATAACTAGATAACCAACGAGCATTCTTATAATCGCGTGTATACCGTATATCAAAGCCATCCAATACATGTTCATAAGAATATCGAGGTGTTCTATGAATACCATCAGGTGGTGAACTTAAGCTATCATGAAAATCTATTGCCCGTGGTACTTGACGCAAAGGTGTGTTAATGTCATAAGGCCCCACCTTTTTTTCTGATAGTCCATGGTATACATTGACACTAATCGTATTTAGACCAGCTACATATTCTAATCCTGCACTAACGCGAGAAAGTTTATCCTTAAATGCATAGTCATAGAATACATTAGCGCCGACGTAGGCATGCTCATGTGTACTAAGGCGACGATAGCCAATACCAGCAGTACCTACAACACCAAGTGTATCATGTTCTACTACTTCACCTTTATCAATATAGGTACCTTGACCGTCAATTCTTCCAAAATCTGAATCCGAACCATTCCAATATGTAGTAGTGGAAACTTTTTCGCCACCATTACCATCTAATCGTCCTTGTACAAACACCATGGATTTGCCATCTTTACCATATTGTTTTATGGGTTGTAACGTCTCTATAAAATACTGTGTATTCACTTTCTGCTTAGAGTTATGATTACGATAATGGAATCGTGTATCATAGCTTAGATTATTATCAGTCATTTGTTTATTAGGCATTGCATAATCATGATAGGAATCTTCCTGGCTTCCTTTAAAACCAATACCAATATCAGTACGATCCATCCAGCTTGATTGAACTTTTTCTCCATTATCTTTATCTGCTGCTAATGCGCATGTAGCAAAACTACATGTCAATGCTGTACATACTAAAGATTTGATAATAAGCTTTTTACTAACCATAGTCTCCCCTTCTTTATATGAAATTTTCATGAAAGATACTTTTATTATATATTCTTTAGTCAGTTAAAGCAATAATATATCTTATCCACTTTATAGCATATATATTCTCTACAGTTTATAAGTACATATATTTGAAAGTTCTACTGTTTT
>NZ_QSDY01000090.1 GCF_003463825.1 Veillonella sp. AM51-8BH | reverse complement strand
CTTCAAGTTATATCAAACATACAACTAAATTATATGAGAATACAACTAAATTATATGAGAATATAGGTCCTATATGCTTTGACAGGCATTATCGATATCTATATACTATTAATTAGATAGTAATTATATTTATAGACATAAAATCAGTAAATTTTAAGTTTCAACTGATCTATATACAATATACTAAAGATTAAGTACACGCTCTACGGATACGCAGAGCTTTTTATTTTGAAGAGGAGGCGTTTCCATGCCCATTTATAACGGAATGCTTCCTGCCATCGATAAAGCAGAAGTAAAACGATACGCAGGACTTCGTCATGCAGAGGATTTTCCACAACAATATGTGGATGAAGCATGTAAAGAAATTCAGTTATTAGCTACACCTAAAGGTGTATATCAAGAATACGATTATGATGCAGAAACAAAGACAGTTTTGAGCAATCCACCGCTTAAGATTGAAGGTTCCATCATTGAAAAACACTTAGAAAAGTCTACAAAAGTCTATGTATTAGGCGTGACAGTAGGTGAAGATGTAGAAATCCGCAGTGAACAGTTATTCAAACAAGGTAACTACACTGTAGGTTTGTTACTTGATGCAGCGGCTACAACAGCAGTAGAACAAGTAGCAGATCAAGTAAATGAAGTTATCAATACCATCGCTAAAAAACAAGGCTATAAACCAACATGGCGCTTTAGCCCTGGCTATGGTAACTGGCCATTAGAAATTCAGCCACAACTAGCTAAAATCATCAAAACAGAGATGATTGGCTTAC
Organism: Veillonella sp. AM51-8BH; assembly: GCF_003463825.1. Taxonomy (GTDB): domain Bacteria; phylum Bacillota; class Negativicutes; order Veillonellales; family Veillonellaceae; genus Veillonella. The sequence goes on along the minus strand of NZ_QSDY01000090.1, from coordinate 5,191 downwards.
AAGTAACAGAGAACTATTTATTGTTTCCACGTAAGTCTGTAACAGCTATCATTGGTTTGATGCCAGCTAACGAAGACATCAAAACAAAACGTGGTTGCACATCTTGTTCCCAAAAGGATTGTGCATCTCGTAAACTACCAGAAAAGGCGACTGTAACGTCTAATAACGAAGGCGAGGAGGGCTGTAACAAAACAACAGCTGAAGCCTCTGGTATCACTATGAAAGGCCAACCAACAGAATAATGTTCACGTGAAACATTGTAAATTTTAGGATGATAAAGGAAGATGTTTATGTATATATTTGACGGTGCTATGGGCACAATGCTTCAAGCTGCAGGCTTAGAAGAGGGCTATTGTCCAGAATTATTTAACGTAGAAAAACCAGAAGTAGTAAAGAATATTCACGCTCAATACTTACAACACGGCAGTGATGTTATCACTACAAATACATTCGGTGCTTGTGGTCTTAAATTAGAAGATTACGACTTACAAGATCGCGTAAGAGAAATTAATATTGCCGCTGTGAAGGTAGCAAAAGAGGCTATTGCAGAGGTTAAACCATCTGCTCGTGTAGCTGGTTCTATGGGTCCTACAGGTCGTTTCTTACAACCATTGGGCAACATGAGTTTTGACTCTATTTATGACACATACCGCGAACAAGCTGAAGCATTGATCGAAGGTGGTGTAGATTTCATTATCATTGAAACCATCATCGACGTACAAGAAATGCGTGCCGCTTTATTAGCATCTCTTGATGCACGTGAAGCAGCAGGAAAGACAAAAGAAGATGTACAAATCATCTGTCAGTTTTCTTTCAGTGAAGACGGCCGTACTATTACAGGTACACCACCAGCAGTTGCAACTACTATCGTAGAGGCTATGGGTGCAGATATCATCGGTATCAACTGTTCCCTTGGGCCTGAACAAATCACACCACTTATCGAGGAAATCGCTAGCGTTACAAACTTGCCAATTAGCTGCCAACCAAATGCAGGCATGCCTCAATTAATTAACAAACAAACTGTATTCCCACTTACAGCAGAAGAAATGGGCCCATTAATGCTTCCAATCGTAGATGCAGGTGCAACCTATGTAGGTGGTTGCTGTGGTACAACACCGGCACATATCCAATCTATTTCCGAAGCTGTGAAAGCACATACACCTAAAGAACGTGCTCATATTGAACCTAAAACAATCATTACAAGCCGTACTAGATTGTTAGAATTAGGTCACAATACAAAACCACTTATCATTGGTGAACGTATTAACCCAACAGGCCGTAAAGTTTTAGCCCAAGAATTACGCGATGGTTCTTTCATCCGTGTAAAACGCGATGCGTTAGACCAAGTAGAAGCGGGTGCAGACATCCTCGACGTAAACATGGGTGTAGCTGGTATGGACCAAACTCCATTGATGGAACGTGCTATCTTTGAATTATCCATGCTCGTTGAAACTCCATTGTCTATCGACACATTGGATCCAGCAGCTATGGAAGTAGCGCTTAAAAACTACCCAGGCCGCGCCTAATCAACTCCGTAAATGGGGAAGAGGAGTCCATCACTCACGTTATGCCATTGGCTAAACGCTATGGTGCAGCATTACTTTGCTTGCCATTATCTAGTGGTGACCTTCCTGAAAAAGCAGAGGACCGCGTTGCTTTAGCTGAAAGCATCGTAAATCGTGCCTATGGCTATGGGCTTCAACCACACGACTTATTACTTGACCCATTGGTATTAACACTTGCTAGTGGTGAAGATAGTGCACGTCAAACATTGCGTACATTACAGTTATATAAAGAGAAATTTGGCTTCCCAACAGTAATGGGCTTATCCAATATTTCCTTCGGTATGCCTCAACGTCCTTACTTGAACGGCCAATTCTTAACAATGGCTCTAGCATGTGGCTTAACAACACCGATTATGAACCCATTAAATTATCCAGCTAAAAAAGCGTTCGTATCTAGTACAACACTATTAGGCTGGGACCCAGGTTCTGCTCAGTTCATTAAAGAATACGGCTACGAAGACGAATCAAGCGCTCCTGGTAACTCCGCTCCAAAAGGTCCAGAGAAAAAATCCTTCGACAGCAATGATCCATTAGCGAATATCCGCACTTGTGTAGAACAAGGCGAAAAAGAAGCCATCGTCGAGCTTGTTAAAAAAGCCTTAGCTGACGGCATGGACCCATTGGATATTACGAAAAAAGGCTTATCTGAAGCAATGAATGTAGTAGGGGATAAATTCGGTTCTGGTAAATTATTCTTGCCACAAGTAATGCTTGCTGCTGAAACAATGCAGGCTGCTTTCAACACAATTAAAGAAATCATTCCTGCTAGTGAAAGCTTAGATAAAGGCACAGTTGTTGTGGCAACCGTTAAAGGCGACATCCACGATTTAGGTAAAAATATCGTAGCAGCCTTACTCGAAAACAATGGTTACAAAATCGTTGACCTTGGCAAAGACGTTGATCCAGAAGTCATCGTTCAAGCTATTAAGGACAACAAAGCCGCTCTCGTTGGTATCTGTTCCTTGATGACTACAACAATGCCTCAAATCGACAATACTATCGCTGCTATCCGCGCTGCAGGCCTTAAAACTAAGGTCATGGTTGGTGGTGCCGTAGTATCTCAAGACTACGCAGACCAAGCGGGCGCAGACATCTATGCTAAAGACGGTATCGCTGCCGTTAACCACGCAAATGATTACTTTGAGACATTAGAAAAATAATTTCTGATTTACATGATACAAAACAAGGTGAAAGCTCATCTTAAAAACTTATTTTGATGGTGAAAAACACTTAAAAGACTAAACAAGATAAGCTTTCACCTTATGTATAGATCAAGAGGTACATGATGACATTAAGAGAGAAACATCAACAAGGGAAATTCACTATCACTGTTGAATTAGACCCACCAAAGAGCAGTTCTGCTCAAAAGGTATTTGACCAAGCAGCGCGTTTAAAAGGAAAAGTAGATGCTATTAACATCGCTGACAGCCCTATGTCCAAGATGCGTATGAGCCCAATTTCCTTGTCCTATTTGTTACAACATAACGAAGGCATTGAAACTATCTTCCACCTTACATGCCGGGACCGTAACATCATCGGTTTACAATCCGAATTACTTGGTGCTGCAGCACTTGGCGTAAATAATATCTTAACCCTTACTGGTGACAAACCAGATAATGGGGACCACCCATTTGCACAATCTGTATTTGAAGTAGACTGTATGGGCTTGCTCAACATTGCTAAAACACTGAATGCAGGCAAAGACCTTGCAGGCAACGACTTAGATGCACCTACAAGCTTCTACATCGGTGCTACTGGTAATCCTGGTGCGCCAGACTTAGAAATTGAACGCCAAAAACTAGCTGCCAAAATCCAAAATGGCGCGCACTTCGTTCAAACACAACCGATTTATGATTTAGAACAAGCAAAACGTTACATCGATACAATGTCTGAATTCGATGTACCTATTATGCTTGGCTTGATTCCACTTAAAAGCTTCAAAATGGCTACATACCTACACGAAAAAGTGCCTGGGATCAACCTTACTCAAGAAATCCTAGACCGCGTAGAAAAGGGCGGCAAAGAAGCGGGTACAGAAATCGCTATCGAAACATTGGAACAAATCAAAAAAATCGCTGCAGGCGTACATATTATGCCTTTAAACGATATCGATACAACATTACATATCATTGACCACGTATAAGTCATTATAAGATTAACATAGAATACCTTTCCCTCGACCTCCATAGTGAGCTAAGTCGACCTTAGGGAAAGAGAAAGAGGATGCAAATCTATGATTTGCATCCTCTTATTATTTATATAGGATAATATTTGTTTATATTGTGCTTACAAGCAACTATATTCCCCTTTAAAGATTACACTAGCGGTTTGTCTTTAATTTCTTTTGGTTTACGTGGGTATTGCTTAGGTGTTTTACCTGTTTTCTTGATGTAAAGGATAGCTCGTTTATCATCTAAGGTTGGCAGAGTAACGGTTCGTACTTCTTCAAGCTTAGCTTTTAGTGTACTGAGCGCTTTGTTAGATTCGCCCACTTCTTCTTCATAGATAGCGCCTTTTAAAGCCACCACGTAGCCACCTTCTTTTACGTAGGGCACAGTCCATTCCAAGAGAATAGGTAAACGTGCTACTGCACGGCTCGTAGCAATATCGAAGCTTTCACGGTAATCTTGATGACTAAGATCCTCGGCACGGCCATGTAAGGTCGTACAATTCGTCAAATTTAGCTCATCCATAATAGATTCTAGAAAGGTAAGACGTTTTTTCAAAGAGTCAAAGAGCGTAACCTTAAGGCTACGGTCATAGATTGCCAACGGAATACCAGGAAAACCAGCGCCAGTGCCAACATCGATGATAGACATGCCGGATTTAATGATATTTGAGTCATAGCAGGAGAGAGAGTCGATCATATGCTTTACTACAACCTCTTTCATATCTGTGATGCCCGTAAGGTTGAGGTATTTATTTGTTTCAATCATGCGCGCATAGTATACGTAAAAGTCTTTCGCCTGCTCTTCCGTACAGGGCAGACCAAATTGGCTCATTTGCTCCATCATGTATGAAACAAATTCAGACTCAGGTGCGATAGGCACATCGTATTTCTCTTTCATAAGTACTCCTAATAAATTATCAGATATTTATATGATAGTGAAAGTAAACGACACATAGTTAGAAAATCTCATGTCATATGATACATCATATAAACAAATCCAAGTAATCATCAATATATAAGATAGTAGAATAGTATTTCTTATTTCAAACCCTATAAAACTCAGAAATTTGCGTTCTATGGCTTTTTTAATCTATTTATATAAATTATATATAGAAACTAATAAAACGACCATATAAGCGAAATATTTAAGTCATTTTTCTTTATATTATAGCACATTCTCAATTTATTCTCATTTACAAACCAAAAATATAGGACCTGCGTAACACAAAATAGGGTAGGCGAGAAATGTTATACCTGCATTATCATTTAAAATAATTAATTGAGAAATCGGTCCATCTTTTTTCAATTTCATCATTCATCTTTTCAACAACTAAATTTCACAGTTTATTTCTAATTTATCATCATGAACTTTTCTTCACATATGGATTATTTTGTCTATTCTGAATGTACACTTGATGTACTTCTCTAGTGTACATATTTAGTTATAGAATAATAT
>NZ_QSDY01000009.1 GCF_003463825.1 Veillonella sp. AM51-8BH | reverse complement strand
CTAATGCATTTCATCTTAAAATTCATGAAAATTGAAATAATTTTACTAATCACGCTGTAAAATTCATGAAAATTGAAATAATTTTACTAATCACGCTGTGCATAAACCAATAATATATGGCCCAAAATATGCATAAAATACTAATAATATAAAAAACAACATTATGGTATTAACAAAATAGATTTACTAGAATCTTTTCATCAATAGAGAAGAAAGAGACCCTTATTAGGGTCTCTTTTATTATAGGCCAGCAGCATCAATCCAAGATTGTAAATCTTCCTCTGCAAGCTCCATATCCCCTTCATATGCACCAGCCACTACAGGATACTTCGAAACCTCTACGGTGTGCAAAATTGAATCATCTCGGCCATTTTTAAAGGTTCCAATCCAAATTCCAGAGAATTGAGATTCATACCACTCTACAGGCTGATCAGTTTCATTGAAGTTAATCGTAATATGACCACGGCCAAGTGTTTCTAATACTTCCACTTGTTCTTCCTCTGTGAGCCCTGTTTTCTCAATATAAATTGAATATGTCTCACCCGTTTCTCGCAAGTTTTTAAGAGCTAAACGTAACTCATTTAAAACAGCGCGAACATTACTATAATTCTCAATCATAAATACTCCTATTAGAGATACTCTTTACATCCTATAAACGCATTATTTTAAGTATTAAGCTCTGCAGTTACGCCCCATTCTTGTAGAACATGTAATACCCGCTCTTTTACCTCTGGTAATGCTCGTTGTACAGGCGCACTAGGTTCAAAGCCAATTTCTAATGATTCTGGTTCTACGCCAATAACCACTGCATCCTCTAATGGATCCTCTTGAATAGCACGGATACGTAAAATATCTTGCATCCCTACTTCATGTACAGAAATATGCTCTGTAAAATATTGTTCTAATTCCTTATGAGGAAACTCATATATAGTTCCTGGTGCTTCTCCACCATTGATAGCATCTACAAGAAGAATTTTCTTCATTCCACGCATATACGTAAGTAGCTCCATCCCCATTGTGCCACCATCAATAATAGAAATGGCTGGTGTAAATGTAAAAGATTCTTTCAACTCTTTCACTACATGAACACCTAATCCCTCATCAGTAAGCAATATATTCCCTACACCAAGTAGAACAATTTCATTATTCCCATCATCATAAAGGCTATTTAAATCAATACGCGGACCCTCAGAGTCCGCGTATTGTTCCAAGCCACTGATGATATCAGTACTTGTATTAGTCATTATCTTGTAATTCTCTTTCTCTAGGATCGTTAGGATCACTTGGACGATATGTAGTACCAGATGGTTTATCGATACGTTCACCACGACGGCGTTTACCGTTTAGATCTTCAATATCGATTGGATCATGTGCATAATACTTCATACCGGAAACCATAGCAGATACTTCGCCGGATTCCTCCATAACGTCTTCTCGGAATGCCATGTACACGTGAACGATAGTAAAGAACAAGAATCCCCACGCAATATAGTGATGAATAATGTGAACCTTATATTCACCACCAAATAATGTAACAACTGGTGCGAATAGGGTTCCTAGAATACCATTAGGATCCACCATTGAATACATTGTAAAGCCCGTTAAGATTTCAAAGAAAAACATTACATATACCATCATATATGCAGTTCTTGCTAAGGAGTTACGAAGCCAATGATGTTCGTGTTTTTGTGGAATCATCAAATAGTGCAATGTAGTTTCTTTAAGACCATACCAATACCGTTTTTGGCGGAATTTAGGTAATAGTCTATCTCCTCGATTCCAAAGAGCTCCTGCAAATCGGAAAATAAAGGAGCATGTTAAGATAACCCCTGCAATGAAATGGATACGACGCATAGTTTCCATAGAGAACCAGCCATCAATAGCAAAGGTTGGCTCTGGATTACCTGTGATAGCCGCAAATCCTGGATCACCAATATATAGACCTGTCCAGAATAATGCAGTTACGCTTAGCACCATAGTCCAGTGGAATATGCGCAGCCATAGACTAAATACGACATACGCCTTTTTGTCAGTATGTATTAACATAAGCCCACCACCCTTTATTTACACAATGCATCTGTATTGACGGAGACAATTTTTTCGCCTTTTTTATTGTATAAATGGGTTGCACATGCGAGACATGGGTCAAAGGAGTGAATTACCTTCAAGATTTCAAGTGGTTTATCTGCAATTTTTACATGTGTATCAATCATGGAGTCTTCGTAGGCACCATGTTCATTTGCTGCAGTCTTAGGACATGCATTCCATGTGGATGGTACGATACATTGATAGTTTGCAGAGCGACCATCTTTAATGTGAATCCAGTGGCCCAAACCACCACGAGGTGCATCTACAAGGCCAACGCCTTTAGCATCTTTATCCCATGTATTTGGCTCAAACTTAGTTGTATCAGCCACTGTAGTATCACCATTTTTAATGTTCGCTACAAGTTTATCGAAGAAGTATTGGCTCATATTTGTTGCTACTTGTGCATCAAGGCCACGACAAGCTGTTCGACCAACCATAGTAGGCATCCATACGTGAGCAGGTACCCCTAATACTTGGGATACTGTATCGATTTGACGAACAATCATAGACTCTGCCCAAGTTGGGTCTTTAATGATACCTTGTTTTACTTTTGTATATACAACGATATATTTTGCTAATGGGCCAACCTCTGCAGTTTTACCTTTGAATGTTGGGGATTTAATCCAAGAGTATTTTTTATCTTCATCAAGGAATTCCCATTTTTCTTTTGTACCAGATTTAGGACCTGTAAACTTAGGATCTGTAACACCTTCGATAGGATGAAGAGAGCTTTTACCATCTGGATATGTGAACCAGGAGTGATCAACCTCTTCACTAAGGTATTGAGGATCCATAAAGTCTTTACCTTCTAATGGAATAAATGTAGCTTTATCTACGCCTAAAGCAAAGTTTTCAACTACACCATTGGAGCGAACCATACATTTCTTATGGTAATCGCCATTAGAAATGCCAGAATATGTATCATCTGGGTAATCACCATAAGACATAACACGTTTTTTCGCTAGGCCACCACCATCGACCATGCCCTTTTCTACATACATTTTGCCAATAGCCAATAAATCTGGAACATAGAAATTATCTACTAGATCTTTAGCCAATGCAATAGATTGTTCTACCGCAGCAAGACGTTGTGTATTAATAGGTGCATTCATGTCATTCATTGAAATGGAGCATGGCATACCGCCAACAATGTAATGCGGATGAGGGTTTTTACCACCAAATACAACGTGTGGAATAACGATATCACGTTGACGGTCAAGAATATTCAAGTAATGGGATACGGCCATCAAATGAACCTCTGGTGGCAATAAATTATAGTCAGGATGATCCCACCATTGAGCGGAGAAGATGCCTAATTGACCAGATTCTACAATTTTCTTAACCTTTTGTTGTACCGCTGCAAAATAGGCAGTGGTAGCTTTAGGGAACTCTTTAGGATATGCAGAGTCTTTAGACGCAGTTTCAGCTGGCGCCAAACCACTTACATTATAAGTAGCTAATACATCATTTTGTAATTGTGCAGTTTTAGCTGGATCTGCACTAAGAGCTGCTACTGGGCTAACCCAGTCAAGAGCATGCAAGTGATAGAAATGTACGATATGGTCATGTACATCTAAAGAGCTATGCATGATATTACGAATATAGTTTGCATTTTTAGGAATGGTAATACCAAGTGCATCCTCTACAGCACGTAACGCTGCCAACGCATGTGTTGTAGTACATACGCCACAAATACGTTGTACGAAAGCCCAAAGGTCACGAGGATCGCGATCTTTAGCAACAAGTTCGATACCGCGCCAAGCAGTACCAGAAGACAATGCGTCCTCTACCTTACCACTCGCTTCATCAACTTTTATTTCTACCCGTAAATGACCTTCAATACGGGAAATCGGATCTACTACTACGCGTTTCATTAGTGACCTCCTCCATTATTATGTTTCTTTTCATCCCATAAGCCTTCTTCTTTTAAGCGTTTTTCTTCTTTCATATCAAGAATTTTATTACGCGTAAGAGTTGCAGCACCATGAACAATGACAGCTGCAGTGGCACCAACAGCAGCTACGGTACCGATTGTATCAGCAGTTGTGATCGTTTTAGCCAATGGAATATCTGGTAAACGTTTATAGAATACGTCATTATCCCAGAAGCCCTTTTCAGAGCAGCCAATACAACCGTGACCGGATTGAATTGGGTAGGATAACCCATTCCACCAACGCAAGTTACCACAAGAATTATATGTTTGAGGTCCACGACAACCTACTTTGTACAAGCACCAACCAGATTTGGATGCATCATCGTCAAATTTTTCAACGAATAGACCAGAGTCAAAGAAGGCACGACGATAGCATGTATCGTGAATACGATTGCCATAAAATTGTTTAGGACGACCTTGAGAATCAAGAGGTGGGATTTGTCCGAATAATGCATAATGCATAATTACACCAGTCATAACCTCTGGAATTGGAGGACATCCAGGAACTTTGATAATAGGCTTACCAGATACAACAGAAGATACAGATACTGTATTTGTTGGATTTGGTTTAGCCGCTTGAATACCACCCCAAGATGCGCAAGAACCATATTCAATGATTGCTGCTGCACCTTTAGCCGCTTCTAATAAGGACTCTTTAAATGTACGTCCACCTACTGTACAGTAAACACCATCTTCATCAAGTGGTACGCCACCTTCAACAGCCAAAATATATTTTCCTGCTTTTTCTTTGATGATTTTCTCTAAATGTTCTTCTAATGGTGCACCAGATGCAGCCGCCAAAGTATCATCATATTCAAGGGAAATCATGTTCAAAATTACATCGGATGTAAACGGAGAAGATGAACGAATGAATGATTCACTACAACCAGTACATTCATGACCATGTAACCAAATTACTGTAGGCAATTCAGTTGTTTCAGCTGCCTTAACAACGGTATCTAACATCGTTGGTGGCAAACCGAGAATAGCGGTGAGTGCTACACAGGATTTCATAAATGTGCGTCGACTCAAACGTCGCTCTTGGAAGAGTGTCCATAAACTGTTTATACGATTCTTCACGGAATATAGCCTCCTTACAACAACTTTGCGCAATATATAAATATTACTTAATAAACTACAACCATTATGATGATAATCATACTATGATAATTAATTTTACCATTCAATATATCATAGCTATTATGATAACAATCATATTCTTACAACTTTATTATATCACTTAATAAATGTTAAAACTACAGATTTTAAACAAAAAACTGTATACAAGAAAATTTATTTAACTTGTATACAGCCTTGTACTATATGATATTGTTAAAAATTTCAATTATCACTAAATTAGATAACTTCCTTGATTAGAGCCTCAAGCACATCAGCTTTCTTGTAACCTACAAGGGAATCAAGCATTTTGCCATCGCGATAGAATACCATGGATGGAATACCATCGATGTCTTCTTTCAACAAAACGCCACGAAGATTTTTATCTTCTGCATCAACACTAAAGAACGTTACTTGTCCTTTCAAACGTTCTGCTACAGCTTCTACCTCTGGACGCATAACAGTGCAAGGTTCGCACCAGGCAGCCCAGAAATCAACAATAGCTAAACCTTTAGAGCCAAGTACTTTTTCATCAAATTCTTGTACACTAGTAATCGCTGTAATTGCCATGAAGTTCTCCTAACAAAGATCTACAATCTTATATTCTATAAATTATATCTTAAATATGGAAGCAAGCAATCAATAAGCCGAGTTCTGTTCCGCTTGCGCGGTGACGATTATCTTTCTAGGCGTACAGTCGCCTGCACGCTCGAGCGACACAACCCGGAAGGTAGGCGGGACCACCCTTAACCCTTCCCTATTCGGTCTTGCTCCGGATGGGGTTTACCGAGCCAGCCTGTTACCAAACTGCTGGTGAGCTCTTACCTCACCTTTCCACCCTTACCACTGACGTGGCGGTTTCCTTTTCTATGGCACTTTCCCTAAGGTTACCCTCGCCAGACGTTATCTGGCATCCTGCCCTATGGAGCTCGGACTTTCCTCGAGTCCTATGGACTCGCAACCGTCTTTCATACTTGCTTCAATTCAGTTTATCATAGCTAGCCTATTTGTTGCAAGAAAATGCAATATTATAAGAAAAAGAAATCATTCTGTTCTGTAAAAGCTTTCACAGGAACAGATATATCTTTACTAAGTAAATAGTCACATAAACCGCTAGCAACAATAGATTCTGTGCCAAAATGACCTGCATCAACTACAAGCAATCCAAGCTCTTTAGCTAATTGTGCATCATGATATTTCACATCGCCTGTAACATATGCGTCTACATGCAAGCGAGCTGCATCCTTAATAAATTCAGCACCGGCACCAGAACATAGTGCTATGGATTGAATTTCTTTAGGCGCTATGCCAGCAAAACGAATATTAGCCTCTGGTAATGCTTCCTGTACCCATTCACGGAATGTATCTAAATCTAAGGCGTTTGGTAATCTACCAATACGACCTAAATATTGAGTCGCCTCTTTCGGCTCAACTAAGGATAGTACCTCATAGGCGGCCTCTTCGTAAGGATGTGCATCTTTCATCGCTTCAATGACGTGTTGCAAATGTATACCATCTACCAACGCATTGATTTGTACTTCTGGTACTACTGTCATAGATCCTGCTTCACCCACAACAGGATGAGAGTCATCATTGCCTACAAAACGACCTTCACCATGAGCACTAAAACTACAGTATTCATAGTTACCAATACGTCCAGCCCCAGCAGCTCCCATTGCCATTCGAACCGCATCAGCTGCATTTTCAGGTACAAAGGTAGTTATCTTATACAATGCGTCTTCCCCAGTTTTGATAAAGCCCTTAACATCTATAAGACCTAATTGTTCTGCCAACATATCATTCAAGCCACCAGGTGCTATATCGAGATTTGTATGTGCACTGTAAACGGCAATATTATGTTGAATCAGCTGATTAATCATTCGCCCTTGTGCCGTATCACAAGACAATTGTTTTAAGCCCTTAAAAATCAACGGGTGATGACTAACAATTAGATTACAGTCATGTTCAATGGCATATGAAATGGCCTCCGCTGTTACATCTAATGTAGTTAACACGCCTGTAACGATAGCATTTCTATCACCCACCATGAGGCCCACATTATCCCAAGATTCTGCATAAGAACGAGGGGCCAATTGTTCCATTAAGGTAATAACTTGTTGAACTGTTGTCATAAAGCTCACTTCTTTCTATCTTCTAAAAGTCCGTGCAGAAATTCTACTTCACGCTCTAAATCCTTATATTTATCTGTATGGCTCAATTGCTCAGTCATACCGTCTAGTGCACATTGCCGTTGATATATTAAGTACTCAATATATTTCGGCCAAAGTGATGGTCGTTCCTGTTCTAAAAGAGCACCTACAGACCATAATAACGAATCCTCTGGTAATGATTGATAAACATCTACGTATTCAGCCATGCCCGTATACGCTTCTACCTGATCATTACGCACTGCTAAAAATGCAGTGTATAGCTTTCCTGCATCTTCAACGATGATTTCAAGGACGATAACATAGCCCTTTTGTACCATATATTGACGTAATTCTTTTTGTCCATTCTGTGGTTGTAATACGTAGAACTCTAAAAGCTCTGGACCGGCATCTACAATATCGCGCATAAGGTATCCACCCATACCACAGCAAATGGCACCATTTAATTCGCCCTTCTCTGTTACCTTTAGACCATCCCCTAATCGACAATCTACTTTAGAAGTTAACCCACAAGATTGAACATATTCTTTTGCAGATTCTAAAGGTCCTTTATGCACGTCGCCAGCAATAACAAATTCAGCACGATTACGGTTGATAAGTTCTACTGCTAAATATCCATGATCAGCACCAATATCAGCTATAGCATGAGCTTTTGGTACGATTGAAAACACCGCCTCTAAGCGATCCATCATAGGTCTAGGTCCATAATTCCTCTATTATTATATATAAAAATAACCGTCCTTGAATTCTCAAGGACGGTAGATATCAACATAATTGGTGGGCCACCTGGGATCGAACCAGGGACCGACCGGTTATGAGCCGGTTGCTCTACCCCTGAGCTATAGGCCCACAGTTAGTTTCTAGCTCATTAATTATACCGAATAGGCTAGTACTAAGTCAAGGCACACCGTATTTCTATAACTGTTTCATGAGCTATATTTTGCCATATTTTCTGCAGTAGAGAACGGGCATAGACAGTAATATAACACAAAAGGGCTGTAACACAGTGCTAGAAAACACTGCATTACAACCCTTAAGAGATTCAACATCTTATAAGAAGTCTTTAATTTTATCGCGTTTACCACGATTGCGCAATTTAGTAAGCGCTTTGCCTTCTATTTGACGAATGCGTTCACGAGTTACATTGAAATGTTGACCTACTTCTTCCAATGTACGAGGTTTGCCGTCCTTCAAACCAAAGCGCAAAATCAATACTTGTTGCTCACGGTCAGTTAAGCATGTAAATACATCTTCAATTTGTTCTTGTAATAAGATGTAGCTAGCTGCATCGTCTGGAGCAATAGCATCTTGGTCCTCAATAAAGTCTCCCAAGTGAGAGTCTTCCTCTTCACCAATTGGAGTTTCCAAGGATACTGGTTCTTGTGCGATTTTTTGAATTTCACGCACGCGCTCTACCGTAATGCCCATACCTTCTGCGATTTCTTCTGGTAATGGTTCACGACCTTTATCTTGCAATAATTGTCGGGAAATACGAATCAATTTATTGATTGTTTCTACCATATGTACAGGAATACGAATCGTACGAGCTTGATCCGCAATAGCACGAGTAATAGCTTGACGAATCCACCATGTTGCATATGTGGAGAATTTATAACCCTTTGTATAATCGAACTTATCTACAGCTTTAATAAGACCCAAGTTACCTTCTTGAATCAAATCCAAGAATAACATGCCGCGACCTACATAACGTTTTGCAATACTTACAACTAAGCGCAAGTTCGCATCTACCAATTTTTTCTTAGCCTTTTTGGCAAGTTGAATATCTTTATATGTAGCATCTTCTGCTGCGCCAGCCTCAATTTGCTTTGCTAAAACGATTTCTTCATCTGCAGAAAGCAATGGGACACGACCAATTTCCTTGAGATACATACGTACAGGATCATCAATGTTAACACCAGAGTCTACACTTAAATCGATGGAGATATTCTTTTCATTAGAAGTATCTTCTTCATCCTCTTCTTCTGGTTCTATTGGATTAGCGTCCGCATCCTCACTGTCGATATCAGCCACTACTTCAATATTTAATTTACCAAATGTAGTATAAATATCGTCTAATTGTTCCGCAGTAAGTTCAGTTTGCTCATGAAGAGCATCTGAAATCTCTGATTGTGTCAACACGCCGGTTTTCCGGCCTTTTTCAAGAAGTTGTTCTACAATCTCCTCTACTTGACTTTTTTGTACTTTCTTAGCCACAGCGCTCTCCTTCTTACATTATATTACTTAGACCATTCTCTAATTAAGTTCTGTATTTCCTGACACTTATGTAATTCGCTAATAAATGTCGAATCTCCTGCCCGTTTTAATTGATCCGCCATAATTGAATGCGCTTTATACTGTTCACGCAATGAATGAAGCCTTATCTTGCGGATTAATCCAGGCACTTGTACCTTATATTCATCGTCACTCATAACAACCAATCTAGAGTAAATATCATACTCCGATGAGGATAAAATAGATTGAATGGCAGTATCATCTAGACGACCTTCTTGTTTAAATAAGGTGAATATCTTTTCTATTATACCTCGATATTCAATTTTTTCAAAGTCTTCTAATGGCAAATAGCTCATCATATGTTGTAACACTTCACCATCTGTAAAGGCTAAGGACAATAATTTTTCTGCATCACCTTTAGGTAAATCCTGTGTTGGCAACGGTGCAGACGCAGTATCAACCAATTCAATTTGTCCTTTTTTTACATAGTCTCTGAAATATCTAAAAATACTACTATTATCAAGCCATAGTGGTAATGCCAATGTCTTTAGAGCATCATCCCGTTGTGTTTGACTATCTATATTAGCAATATATGGGAATACATCAGCCATAACAGCTTGCTTCCCTTCCGTATTATTTGTGTCATGTTTAATTAAGGACTCACTTAATAAATAATCAAGAGGCTTAACCGCTTTAGCTACTAAATCTTTAAATGCTTGTCCTCCATGATTACGTACATAATCATCTGGATCCTTACCATCTGGCATAGCCAGAACACGCACCTTAAAGTCCGTATTTTGTAATAATTCTATAGCCCTAGCTGCTGCTTGACGACCTGCACCATCCATATCATAGGCCAGCACAATTTCATCAGCCTGCCTCATTAATATATGACCATGATCTCGTGTATAAGCCGTCCCCAAGGATGCTACTACATTAGTAACACCATGGTTATGAGCAGATATAACGTCCATATACCCTTCCACAAGGATAGCCTGCCGCTCTTGACGAATAGATTTATAAGCCTTATCAAAGGCAAATAATAGTTTTCCCTTTTCAAAAATGGCTGATTCTGGTGAGTTTAAATATTTTGGCGTGCTGTCATCCATAACACGACCACCAAAGGCAACTACACGACCTTTACCATCCATAATAGGAAACATAATTCGGTTTCTAAAGAAATCGTAAAACTGTCCCTTTTGGTTTTTACGTACCAAATTCAACTCCAAGAGAATAGAATCATCGATACCACGTTCGTGAAAGGCGCGATACAACTTGTCCCAACCATCTGGAGCAAAGCCTAATTTGAATTTTTCAATCGTATCTTTTGTAAGGCCCCGTTTTTTTAAGTAATCAAAGCCCACCTTACCAATCGATGTTTGAGTAAGGCAGTTATGGAAAAATGTAGCCGCTAATTCTGACGCTTCATATAGTTTTTTTCGTCGTTCATCTCGAGCTCGTTGTTCTGGTGAAAGTTTTGCCTCCGGCAAGGGAATATTAGCACGATTAGCAAGCCGCTCTAGAACCTCTACAAAGCTTAAATGCTCTAGTTCCATGAGGAATTTAATGACATTCCCCGATGCATGACAGCCAAAACAATAATAAAAGCCCTTTTCAGGGGCAACACTAAAGGACGGCGTCTTTTCATTATGAAATGGACAACAACCCCAATAGTTCTTGCCCCGTTTCTTTAAAGCTATATGCTCGGATATTACAGATACAATATCATTTGCATCTTTGATTTGTTCAATCAATTCATTTTCAAAATATCTGCTCATAGCCAACGCCTCCTTCCCTTATATATATTAATTCGATATATAAATAAAAAAATCCTCTATTTGTAAAGTAATTTAATCAATTATCGAATCAATAGGTTTAATAACCGATACGAATCATAGGAATCATCATCTATTAAAGATCAATACATAAGGATTCCTATACTCCGTATCTTTAGATTATATGCAAATGAAATTTGATAATAATAGGCTGCAATGAAATCATTGCAGCCTATACTTATCGCTTATAGCATATTATTTTGCGTAATCCACAACGCGAGTTTCACGAATAATTACGACCTTAATTTGGCCTGGATATTCGAGTTCAGACTCGATGCGTTTTACGATATTCCGAACAAGTAATGTAGACTCAGCTTCATCAATCTTATCCGGTTTTACTACAACGCGAATCTCACGACCTGCTTGAATAGCAAAGCATTTTTCAACGCCTTCGAAGGATTCAGCGATTTCTTCCAATTTAGATAAACGTTTTAAGTAGTTTTCTAATGTTTCTCGACGTGCTCCTGGACGAGCCGCAGAGATAGCATCAGCAGCTGCTACTAATACAGCTTCTACAGATTGAAACTCTTCATCACCATGATGAGCGCCAATGCAGTTAATTACTGCTGCGCTTTCACGATATTTACGAGCCACATCAACACCGATTTGAACATGAGAACCTTCAAGTTCACGGTCTAATGCTTTACCAATATCATGGATCAAACCACCTCGTTTAGCCAATGTTACATCACAGCCTAGCTCAGCTGCCATCAAACCTGCTAAATGAGATACTTCAATAGAATGTTTCAAAACGTTTTGACCGTAACTAGTACGATATTTCAAACGACCTAAAATCTTAACAATTTCAGGATGTAAGCCATGAACATCAGCTTCAAATGTAGCTTGTTCACCAGCTTCTTTAATAGTTTGGTCAACCTCTTTACGAGCTTTACCAACCATTTCTTCAATACGAGCTGGATGGATACGACCATCTACAATCAACTTTTCTAAAGCAATACGAGCCACTTCACGACGAATTGGGTCGAAGCCAGAAAGAATAACTGCTTCTGGTGTGTCATCGATAATCAAGTCAATACCTGTTAATGTTTCGAGTGCGCGAATATTACGGCCCTCACGACCAATAATGCGGCCTTTCATTTCATCATTAGGCAATGCCACTACGGATACGGTAGTCTCCGCCACATGGTCAGCTGCGCAACGTTGGATTGCAGAGGAGATAATTTCTTTTGCTTTTTTCTCCGCATCATCCTTAGCTTGCTGCTCCATTTCCTTAACCATAATTGCCGTTTCATGACGAATTTCTTGTTCTACATTTGTTAACAAGATATTCTTAGCTTCTTCAAATGTCATGCCAGAAATACGTTCTAACTCTGCCATTTGTTTTTCATACAAAGCTTCAATTTTTTCACGGCTTTGGGCTAAGTCAGCTTCTTTGCAATGTAAAGCTTCCTCTTTGTGTTCAATATTGTCTAATTTTTTATCCAAAGATTCTTCTTTTTGAAGAATACGACGTTCCATACGTTGAAGTTCAGAACGGCGATCTTTATTTTCTCGTTCTACATCAGAACGGAGCTTATGAATTTCTTCTTTCGCTTCTAATAAAGCTTCTTTCTTTTTAGACTCAGCTGTGCGCTCACCATTTGCGATGATGCGTGCAGCCTCTTGTTCAGCTTGATTCAGTTTTCCTTCAGCAATATTTTTTCGTAAAAAATAGCCTACCCCTAGTCCAATCAGTACCATTACCACTGCAATTAGACTATACTCTAAAATCAGTCTCACCTCCTCTTAAATTCTCAAAATCGAGCTTTCATGCTCCTTTTTATGCCCTTCATGCATTAAATTATCATTTAGCCATATCATCATATAAATAAATAAGGCTATTATTAATTTTAGACTTGAAAGCCCTTTCTGTCAAGATTTTACAAGCCTGGTAAGGCCTCAGAAAAAGTACTATCTATTCATAAAAATCATTGCACACAACTTGGATAGTACTCGTTGAAAACCCTCTATATTTGAGAAAATTAAAGACTTTTACACGAGGAGTGCAATCCTCATTGAGAATGGAACCAAATTTTTTCTCCACCACACGATAAGCGGCTTTCACTTCATCATAATCAGAGATTTCCGGAGGCACAGTAAGACCTCTAAGTTTCATCTTTTGCTTAATCATGTAGGCGCCGTATTTTTGTTCTTTCATCAAATAGTTTAATACTTGTTCAGACAGGCGCTCATCATTGATATAATCATAGTCTCTAAGGCGTTCGAGGACCCGCTCAATGATTGGGTCCTCGATTTGTTTACGTCTCATTTTTTGTGTCAGTTCATAGGAACTTAGAAATCGTTGAGCTAGGAAGCGATACGCTTGATCCATAGCAGCTTGCATCGTTTCTTCACTCATGATTATACTTCTTCAGTTACTTCTTCACCGATTACATCGATTTCTTCAGTGCCAACCGCTAATGTATCGCGAATAATACGATCAATCTCATCTGCGATTTGTGGATTGTCGAGCAAGTATTGTTTAGCCGCCTCTTTACCTTGACCCATACGTTCCCCATTGTAGGAATACCATGCACCAGATTTATTGATGATTTCCATATTTGTACCGATATCGATAAGAGTACCTGCTTTAGAAATACCTTCACCATACATCAAGTCAAATTCTGCTGTTTTGAATGGAGGTGCTACTTTGTTTTTAACTACTTTAACTTTAGTACGAGCACCAACGTTTTCGTTGTTAGCTTTAATAAGTTCACCCTTACGAACATCAAGGCGTACAGAAGAATAGAATTTCAATGCACGACCACCTGTTGTAGTTTCAGGGTTCCCAAACATGACGCCTACTTTTTCACGCAATTGGTTGATAAAGATAACAACAGTTTTAGACTTGCTGATGATACCAGTCAGTTTACGCAATGCTTTACTCATCAAACGAGCTTGTAAACCTACGTGAGCATCGCCCATTTCGCCTTCGATTTCAGCTTTAGGCACTAAAGCTGCAACGGAGTCAACTACTACGATATCTACAGCGCCACTGCGAACAAGAGCTTCTGTAATTTCAAGAGCTTGCTCACCATTGTCTGGTTGAGAAATCAATAAGTTATTAATATCTACGCCCAAGTTACGAGCATATACAGGATCCATCGCATGCTCCGCATCAATAAATGCCGCAATGCCACCTTGTTTTTGTGCTTCTGCTACAGCATGAAGTGCTACTGTTGTTTTACCAGAAGATTCTGGGCCGTAGATTTCAATAACACGGCCACGAGGGAAACCACCTACACCAACAGCGATATCGATAGCAAGAGAACCGGAGGAGATAACCTCTACGTTCATGCGATCAGCCGCTTCACCAAGACGCATAATAGCGCCTTTACCAAAGTCTTTTTCAATTTGTTTTAACGCGTTATCCAACGCTGCTTGTCTGCCATCTACAGCCATTATTTTATTTCCCCTTTTCTGTTATATAAGTATACACATAATATAGTGCTAGCTCTGCTGCACTTTGTCGAATATCTTCGCGATTACCAATTAAATTAGCCTTGTGAGCTACTGTCCCATGAGGTCCAGTTACACCGAACCACACAAGACCAACCGGCTTCTCAGGGCTACCACCGCCGGGACCAGCTATGCCAGTCGTAGAAACGGCATATGTTGTTTGACCCACAGTTCGTGCCCCCTCTGCCATAGCCTTAGCAACTTGCTCACTTACGGCACCATACGTATCGAGCATGTTTTGAGGTACACTTAGTACACGATGTTTTATGTCGTTGCTATACGAAATAACGCCACCCATGTAGTACTCACTACTGCCACTCACATTAGTTAGTAATTTACCAACTAATCCAGAAGTACAGGATTCAGCAGTACTAATAGTGCTATGCTCTTCAAGTAACACATGACCAAGTGTTTCCTCCATAGAAACAGTCAAGTCACGTCCTACACGAGCTCCTAATCGTTCTCGAATGATAGCATCCCAAGGGTTGAGAACCTCATGGGCAGCCTCTAAGGTGTCAGCCTTAGCAGTAATACGAACCTCTATGTACCCCTTTTTAATGAGCAAGGCAATAGTTGGATTCGATTGGTTCTTAATGAGATCCATTAAGGTATTTTCTAAATCAATTTCGCGAATATCATATACGCCATAGCGATAGGAGGTAACAACACCTTGCGAACCAAATCGATTCATTAAATAAGGCACCACACTATCGTGGAACATACCCTTCATCTCACCAGGAGGTCCTGGCAAAAGAATATATGTAGTATCGCCATCTTCCACTACAACACCAGGCGCCACGCCTACCGGATTATGTAATACGTTTGCGCCTTCAGGCAACTCCGCTTCTCGACGACTTGCATCCGGCACGGTACGTTTTACACGGTCAAAGAATTTTTTAACCTCATCCATAGCCTCTTGATTAAATACAATAGGTCGTCCAATAGAATCGGCTAATACATTTCGTGTAATATCCCCTTGCGTTGGTCCTAATCCGCCAGTACTAATAACGATGTCCGCTCTAGTGCTAGCTAATTGAAAGACCTCTGCCATGCGCTTAGGATTATCCCCCACTACAGATTGATGAGCAATAGTATAGCCTAATTTATTTAATTCTTGTGCTAGCCAAGATACATTTGTATTCACTGTATCGCCTAGCAATAATTCTGAACCTGTAGAAATAAGTTCTACAATCATCAGATCACCTCCACAATCGAAAGAATCGAGCTGTGTTTTATTCTACAACCGTAGCTACTACATCATACGCAAAACCTTGTTCTACTTGTACTTTGAGGATGTCACCAGGTTTAATATCTTCGCCGCAGTCTTCGATGTACATGTTGCCGTCTACATCAGGAGCTTGAGATTTCAAGCGTCCTTTAGCGAGTAATGTACCATTCTCGCCGTCCTCGATTTCTTCCACCATTGCATAGTCAACAGTACCTTCTAAATCGCGATTATTCTCTTCAGAAATAGCTGCTTGAATGGACATGAGAATATGATAACGTTCTTCTTTCACCTCTTCTGGCACTTGATCTTCACGGGCACCAGCTGGTGTACCTTCCTCTTGAGAGTAAGTAAATACGCCCATATTATCGAATTTTATTTCTTTTACAAAGTCACAAAGTTCTTCAAATTGTTCATCTGTTTCACCAGGGAACCCAACGATGATAGATGTGCGCAATGTAATATGTGTCGGTGCATTTCTAATCTTCTTAAGCAAACGTTCAATATCATTGCGATCATCACGACGATTCATTTGTTTTAAAATATCGTTATTCACATGTTGTAGTGGAATATCTACATATTTACAAAGTTTTGGCTCATTAACGATAATATCTAACAATTCATCGGAGAAGAAAGTTGGATATAAGTATAACATGCGAATCCATTCGATACCTTCTACGGCAGTTAATTCCTTAAGCAATGTAGTCAACAATGGTTTACCATCATTTAGATCAATACCGTAACTAGTTGTATCTTGAGCGATAAGAACGACCTCTTTAACACCGGATGCAGCCAATCGTTCTACTTCAGCCTTAATAGACTCAATAGTACGACTGCGGAACGCACCACGCACCTTTGGAATAATACAGAAGGTACAACCATTATTACAGCCTTCAGCAATTTTTACATATGCACTGTACCGAGGCGTTGTTTGAATACGCGGCATACGCTCATCATAAATATTTGTAATATTTTCCATGATACAACTGCGATTACCATGTTCAATAGCATCAACGGCTACCATAATCTGATCCCATGCACCTGTACCGATTAAAGCATCAATTTCAGGAATTTCTTGGAATAATTCATCTTGATATTGTTGGCTTAAGCAACCTGCTACAATAAGGCCTTTACATTTACCATCATCTTTATATTGAGCCACCTCAAGAATAGTATTAATAGACTCGGCTTTTGCTTTCTCAATAAAGGTACAGGTATTTACAACGATAAGATCTGCTTCGCTTAGGTCCTCTGTAATCGTATAGCCATTATCTTTCAATAAGCCTAACATTACCTCTGTATCTACTAAGTTTTTAGCACAACCTAGGCTAACATACCCTAATTTCTTACCCATTCTATATCCTTTCATAACTAGTTTATTTCTCAATTTACTTCCTGTAATAGGATCTATATAACTGAGTTACTCCTTGCGGAAGCGCACTTGGCTAACCCAGTGATTTAACAATAACTTTTTACCATCTATAGTGTAACCACCATTAACAGGCCATAAAATTAACTCGTGCCCCAATGAGTCTTTTGGCTCATCCATTTCTGGATTCGTAAATATATAGGTGAAATTATTTTCAACCATATATTTTGCAGTCTTTGTAGATAACAACCAATTAATAAATTCAACGCTATCTGCTTTATGTTTTGAATTTTTTAATACAGCAGCGCCAGTTACATAATAAGATGTTCCATCTGTTGGGTATATAACCTTAATCGGATATCCATGACGAGTATATTGGGCTGCATCAGACAAATTACCAATGCCGATATTAGACTCTCCTAACGCAGTTAAGCGAACTGGAGTAGACAAGAACTTGGCATGTTGTATTATATGTGGCTTTAAGCTATATAAATAGTTCAGTGCCTCAGGCTCGCCTCTATATTCCACCATGTTATATAACAAATTAGCTGCATTTTGGGATGCTACAAAATCGGTCATCACAATAGACCAATCACCTTGTTTTCCCAATGTATCCCAAGTAGTAATATATTTACCTATCCCATTGTAGAAGGTGTCATTTTGAACAAATACAATAGGATCATACCAAAGACCTACCCAATACCCATTTATATCTTTTAGATTATCACGTACTTCGTCAATTCTCTCATTAACGATAGGTGCATATTTCCCTACATTTGCCCCTACAACAAGATTATCTTCAGAGGTAAGTACCAGATCACCAGATGTATCAGCTACATTTGAAGCCGACCGTTGGGCCATTTGCTCTTCTGTAAGAGGCATAACTGTAACTTTTACATTTTTCTCCTCTTCATATCGGTCGGCAAGCAATGTAGTTATATTGTTCGGCAAGTCTGTATAAACAGTAATCTCACCACGAACAGGTTCTTTTGCATGTTCTAACTGTTCTTGATGGTAAAAGTTTACGCCATAGGTTAACATTCCTATAACAAATAGGGCTAAAACGCCCGGAGCAATCCACCGTTTCATATATGCCTCCTATAAGACATAAAGTATTCCCAAACCAGAATAGACAAAACTATTCTCCATTATTAACGACTACCACGTCCTCGATTACTATTAGATGGACGACTTTTGGTCATGCCATTACGAGAGGGTCTACCCTTACTACTTTTCTCACTAGACTGACGTCCGTTGCGACGATCATTATTCTTCCCACTATTACGAGAACCACTAGATTGACTAGTACGATTAGTCCGACCAATTGGGCGTGGTGGAATCAAACATTCAGGTCCAAACCCTATCAAGTCACGTCGATTAGCTTCAATGAGCGCCTCTTTTACAAGGTCATAATTTTCAATATTTTTATATTGCATTAAGGCCCGCTGCTTAGCTTTATCTCTACCTTTTTTGGCAACATATACAGGTTTTCCATCCAGTGGGTTAATGCCCGTATAGTACATACATGTCGATAAGCTCCCCGGCGTAGGAATAAAGTCTTGCACTTGTTCTGGATACATATGTTGATCACGTAAGAACTCAGCTAATTCAATAGCATCTTCCAAGGCACAACCTGGATGAGAGCTCATAAAATATGGTACTAAATATTGCTTCTTACCAAGCTTTTTATTGGCCTCTTCAAACCAAGATTTAAAGGTGAGGAACTCTTCCTTACCAGCTTTGCCCATCATATTGGTAACGCGTTTAGAAACATGTTCTGGCGCTACTTTTAATTGTCCACTTACATGAAATTCACAAAGCTCGCGGACAAAATCTTTATTGTTATCCGCTAGAACATAGTCATAACGCAAGCCAGAACGAACAAATACCTTTTTTACGCCTTTTAGCTTACGTAATTTACGGAGTAAAGCAATATAGTCATCATGGTTTGTATTTAGATTTTCACAAGGCTCTGGAGCAGCACAAGTACGACCTTTACAAGCACCATATACAGCTTGTTTGTCACAAGCTAAATGACGGAAGTTCGCCGTAGGGCCCCCAACATCATGAATATATCCTTTAAAGTTATCCATATTAATCATAGTTTGAGCTTCATCAAGTAAAGACTCATGACTACGGTTTTGGATGATACGACCTTGATGATTTGTTATTGCACAGAATGAACAGCTACCAAAGCACCCCCGTTGACTTACAAGGCTAAACTGTACTTCGCTTAATGCTGGTACGCCACCCTTATCATCATATTTAGGATGCCACTTGCGAGTATACGGCAAGTTATATACGCCATCCATTTCCTCCTGCGTAAGTGGCAATGCAGGTGTGTTTTGAACAAGATATCTATCGCCATGTTTTTGTACTACTATACGACCATAGAATGGATCTTGTTCATCATACTGCATACGGAATGCATCAGCAAAAGCCATCTTATCCGCTTTAATTTCCTCAAAAGATGGACACTCAACATAGTCTATAGTAGGGATTTCCTTGGCCATATAACAAATACCACGAATAGATGGCAAGGACTCTTTAAATCTATCTTGATCTAACGCATCAGCTAATTCTACAATTTGAAGTTCACCCATACCATAAACAAGTACATCCGCCTTTGAATCAACTAAAATAGAACGACGCACAGTATCTGACCAATAATCATAATGACCAAAGCGGCGTAAGGATGCCTCTATACCACCGATAATAAGCGGCACATCACTATATGCCTCTTTCATACGGTTCGCATATACCAAGGTAGCCCGATCTGGACGATGTCCAGATTCACCACCGGGAGAATAATCGTCTTGACGGCGAATCTTCTTTGCCGCCGTAAATTTATTGAGCATTGAGTCTAGATTCCCTGCTGTAACAAGGGACGCTAGACGCGGTTTACCTAGTTTTTTGAAAGCCTCTACAGCATTCCAATCTGGTTGATCTATAATGCCTACACGATAGCCTTTGGACTCTAGATACCTGCCGATAACGGCAGGAGCAAAGGACGGATGGTCTACATAGGCGTCCCCACTGATGAGGACAAAATCTAATTCGGCCCAACCTCGTTCCTTCATATCCGAAGGTTCTGTTACTAAAAATCTATCCATTGATTGTGTAAATGCCTTTCTATCATTCCTAATCAACTATTAGAAAAGGAATAACCACAGTAAAAATAATGCCATACAGAATAAAATAATGCCTAAAATAATACGTTCCTGAACGATAGAACGTTGGCGTTTTCGTTGACGCGTTTCTAAGGACATACGCTTTTTAGAGGTTTGGTATTCAACGAATTCACTTTGCACCAAATTTGGCGCAGCTTGTGCCTTCTGGCGCGTCACAGAACGCAAAGAAAACGTATCTATATCACCTACTTGACTTTGGTAGGCTTTTACCAAGCGATCCCCATCAAGATCTAAATAATTACCGTAATTACGAATGAAGCCTTTTACGTAGACCTGACCAGGAATGATGTCATATTTACCATCTTCGATAGCTTCCAAATAGGTTGTCTTAATGTGCAGCACTTGCTCCACATCTTTAAAGGTTAGATTACGTCTTACCCGTTCACGTCGTAATTCTTCGCCTAATTCAGCCATTTTCGTTCCTTTCTAACTCTACATACTACTCATATCGTAATCATTCAATTATTGTTCATCATTGGAGTCCGAGAAATATCGAGCCTTTGCTTGTTCAGGACTCATTAAAATTTCTCGAGCCTTACTGCCCATGCTAGGGCCAACGATTTTAAGATCTTCCATCGTATCTACCAGACGAGCCGCACGAGTATAACCTATGCGGAATCGACGTTGCAACATGGATACAGAAGCTTGACCAGATTCCATTACAAGATTAACAGCACGCTCTAATAATTCATCGCGGTAAATATCATTTTCTTCAGATGATTCTTTCTCTGTTTCCTTTTCAGCCTCTTGCGTTACCGTATTATCATACTCTGGTTCACGTTGAGCTTTTACAAATTCTACAAGTTTTTCTACCTCATCATCAGATATAAATGCACCTTGTACACGAATTGGTTTATTCGCCCCAATTGGA
Source organism: Veillonella sp. AM51-8BH (assembly GCF_003463825.1). Classification (GTDB taxonomy): domain Bacteria; phylum Bacillota; class Negativicutes; order Veillonellales; family Veillonellaceae; genus Veillonella. The sequence goes on along the minus strand of NZ_QSDY01000009.1, from coordinate 30,873 downwards.
GCAAACAGCATATCACCTTTACCAAGTAATTTTTCTGCCCCCGCCATATCGAGGATAGTACGGGAGTCAATTTGAGAACCTACGGCAAAGGAAATACGGCTCGGTACATTGGCCTTAATAGAACCTGTAATAACGTTAACAGATGGACGTTGTGTAGCAAGTACCATATGAATACCCGCAGCACGCGCCATTTGTGCTAAGCGGCTAATAGATTCTTCAATATCATCAGGAGCTGTCATCATAAGGTCAGCTAACTCATCGATGATTAATACAATCAACGGCATAGCCGCTTTAGGGTGCGCTTCGTTATAGCTCTTTATATCGCGTTTACCAGACGCTGCAAATGCTTTATAACGGGCCTCCATTTCACGAACAGCCCAGCGCAATACAGCAGCGGCCTTTTTCATATCGGTTACTACTGGCGCCATCAAATGAGGAATGCCGTTATAAATAGACAATTCAACCATCTTAGGATCGATTAATAGTAATTTAACCTCTTCTGGTTTACGACTAAATAGAATACTGGAAATCAATGTATTAACACATACAGACTTACCAGAACCTGTTGTACCTGCTACGAGCAAGTGAGGCATCTTCGCAAGGTCTGTAATAACAGGTTTCCCTGCAATATCTTTACCAAGACCAACAGGAATGCCCCCACGCGCATCCTTGAAATCACTGCAATCAAGAACATCGCGCAAATGTACAGCCTCTGTTGTCTTATTAGGAACCTCAATACCAATAGCGGATTTACCAGGAATTGGAGCCTCCATACGAATATGTTGAGCCGCTAAATTAAGGGCAATATCATCTGTTAAATTAACGATCCGGCTAACCTTTACACCCGGTGCAGGTTCAATTTCGTAACGCGTAACGGTTGGACCTTGTGTAGCATTAACAACCTTAGCAGTAATGCCAAAGTTACTCAATACATTTTCAAGCATCATTGCATTTTGTGCTACTTCTTCACCATTGCTTTGACTCCCCTTCCCTTTCGCCAAAATATCAAGGCTTGGGAAATGGTAAGGTCTATCATAGGTACGGTGAATTTGACCTTCTTTAGACACTGCCACTTGTGCGGTATCTTCTGTAGTACTAATGGTAGACGGCACTTGTAAGCTCATCCCATTCATGCCTGCACCAGCACTTACAGAACTTGCAGCAGCACCTGTTCCAGGTACAGCAGAAGCTATAGCAGCGTGATTAGTTTCCAACGGACCAATCGTTGTATTTTGATATGTGAACTCCGGCTGTTCCACATGAGTATTGTCTACTGATTCAGAATCATCTGAATACCCTCATCAGGAGTATATGTATAATCCTCATCTGGAACATATACATAATCATCACCAGTAGATCTACTAGCATCAGAGAATTGATCAAAATCATCCGCATCATAAGATTTCGCATCACCAGAGGCTTCAGAAATATTCGCCAATTGTTCTGCTGCTCGATTGCGTGCCTCTATCTCGGCTAATTCTTTCCAAGATGTAGGAGCCTTTGGTGTTTCCACAGTTGTTACTGTGTCTACCATAGGTTCATTCTCTACAATTGCACTAGGTTCAAAATTATCTCTATCAGTAGTTATACCGCGTTTTTCTAATGTATCTAACACTTGATCGGCAGCATCAGCAAAGCGTGTATCCTTTTCCCTGTTATACGCTTTACGTTGCTCTGCTGCTTCTTTGCGTTGTTCATTCCAATCGTCAAAGACCTCTTTAGCTACAGCCACCTTTTCAGCAGCTACTTCTTTAGCTACATCTAATCCTACTTGAGTTTTATCCGCCGCTTTTTGCAAGCCACTGCGTAAGGATAAACGGGTAATTAGAATACCAAAGGCTAGTAACAAGAACACATCTAAAATGATAGCCCCTAGCTCACCTAATAGGGTGCGAAGGAATGTAGCGATGGCGCCACCTACTACACCGCCTTGATCAGCCAATTGTGTTGTGATTAGTTCCTGCCCCTCAGGAACGCGCCACAATGGAACAAGGGCTAGCAAGAATAGGAAGAACAAAGTCATTACAACGCCCCGTTTAGTAACGGAAATAAATGTTCCTTTATACAATAATCGCCAGCCAATCCAGAACACACCAAGGCAAGGAATAATACCGCCTAGGCCAAAACCATAACGGAATATACCTGTTAAAATCTGACCTACAAGACCGAGTTCAAACCCAAAGAATCCGAGCAAGGAAATAACTGCAAAGGCAATTACAATTAAGCCTTTAACTTCGCTGCGCAAGGAAAATCCTTGAGACTTAGTTTGCTGTTTTGTACTTGTTCGCTTTCGTCGTGTATTGCGTTTTTTGGTGGAAGTTTTTTCTTCTGCCATAAATCTATACAAACCCCTTACTTATATAACACTACTGTAAATTAACTTATCATTATATTATAGCATATATCGAAGTATTTAGTTAGCTTTTACGCCGTTTCTCCCAGTCACAAAGTAACTGTTCTTCCTTGCCTCTTTTAATACCGTTGTAGTACGAAGCATCCATAAGAGGTGTTGGTAGATACTGCTGTTTTACATAGCCATTTGGATAGTTGTGAGCATACTTATAGGTGTTCCCATGACCTAGCTTGCTAGCCCCACTATAATGACTATCTTTTAAATGATCTGGCACCTGTCCACAATCCTTGTGGCGCACATCGGCAATTGCTGCATCGATAGCCAAATAAGCAGAATTACTTTTCGGTGCTAATGCTACATAACAAGCCGCCTCAGACAATATGATGCGAGCCTCCGGAAATCCTACCATATGAGCCGCTTGAGCCGCTGCATTGGCTAGAATTAAAGCTTGCGGATCTGCAAGGCCTACATCCTCAGCTGCACATATTACGATCCGACGAGCAATAAAATTAGGATCCTCCCCCGCTTCAATCATACGTGCTAAATAATGCATCGTCGCTTGTACATCAGAGCCACGCATACTTTTAATAAAAGCAGAGATTGTATCGTAGTGGCTGTCACCTTTTTTATCATATGTGTAAATCCGACGTCCCACAACTTTTTCAAGAACCTCTATGGTTATATTCCCTTCATCCGGTACCATAGCTGCAGCCTGTTCTAAAATATTCAAAGCCATACGACCGTCGCCATTAACGAAAATGCCTACATCCTCTAGCACTTCATCAGTTACTTGTAAACGGCGTTTACCAAGACCTACCTCTTCATCTGTAATAGCACGACGCAAAATTTGACCAATCGCCTTTGGTGTCAAAGCCTCCAATGTTATGAGTCGCAAACGGGATAAAAGCGGTCTATTAACCTCAAAAAACGGATTCTCTGTGGTGGCACCAATGAGGATAATCGTACCATCTTCTACACAAGGTAATAACACATCTTGTTGGCTTTTATTGAAACGGTGGATTTCATCGAGGAATAATATAGTTCTTTGTTGTAATGACCGTACGCGCTTACGAGCATCCTCTATGATGTTACGCAACTCACCTATACCAGCATTGGTAGCATTTAAATTTACAAAATGACTGTTACTTACCTTAGCAATGATACCTGCTAGTGTAGTTTTCCCCGTTCCACAAGGCCCATAAAAAAGCATAGATGGAATGGTATCCTTCTCTACCATAGCACGTAAGAAGGTCCCCTTCCCTACGGCCTTCTCTTGACCGTATAAATGATCCAACTTGGTAGGACGCATACGCACAGGAAGTGGCTCATATGCATTTGTAGGCTCTAAATCAAACAAACTATCCATTCTATCACCTCAATTCACTGTATCTAAACTATTAATATTCATATTTCTAAACCATTGATGTTCTCATTATATGCCATTTTTACACGCAAAAAAGCCCCACCATGCCGTAATGTACCGCGTTTTGATCCTGCTTAGGGCAGGTGGGTGTCCTCCTCATCCTGCAGTTGTCCCGTAAGGGCGTAACGTTCAGACGAGAGTTCGGACTCCCGAAGTAAATGTGTTGGCTCAAAACTGCGATATCACACGCACATGGCAGGGATATCTTATACATAAATAGTATCAGAAAGATTGGTAATAAACAAGTCTTGACATTTGAATTTTAATCAATTCTTGCCTATGTTTTTACACCAAAGATTGCTCTTCTTCTTCCTCGATATCTGGTTTAATATGCAACTCTTTTAATTGTTTAGGTTCTACTTCAGATGGCGCTTGGCTCATAACATCAGAAGCAGATTGAGTTTTAGGGAATGCGATTACGTCGCGGATAGATTGACGTTTTGCCATCAACATAACAAGACGATCAAGGCCGAATGCACAGCCTGCATGAGGAGGTGCACCATATTGGAATGCATCAAGCATGAAGCCGAATTTGGATTTTGCTTCTTCTTCAGACAAACCAATAGCTTTGAATACTTTTTCTTGTACATCAGATTGGTAAATACGCAAGGAACCGCCACCGATTTCAACACCGTTCAATACCATATCATAAGCGATTGCTTTTACGCTGCCAGGATCGGATTCCAATTTATCAAGGTCTTCATGACGAGGCATTGTGAACGGATGGTGCATTGCAACATAACGTTTTTCATCTTCATTATATTCGAACATAGGGAAATCAGTTACCCATGTGAATGCCAATTTATCTGGATCAATCATGTTCATACGACGTGCCATTTCAAGGCGCAATTCGCCCAATGCACGTGCTACAGTTGCTGGTTTATCAGCAATCATCAATACGAGGTCGCCACCTTTAGCGCCCATTTTTTCACCGATGTTGCGGATTGTATCTTCACCTAAGAACTTCATAATTTGAGACTTAATAGAACCATCTTCATTGAAGCAAGCCCATGCAAGACCTTTCGCACCATAACGGTTTACATATTCAACGAGGTCATCAAGTTCACGACGAGGAATACCTGCATCACCAGGTACTACGATACCTTTAACTACGCCACCATTGTCGATAACAGAACGGAATACTTTAAATTCTGTATCTTTTACAAGATCAGTTACATCAGTAAAGGCCATGTCGAAACGAAGGTCTGGTTTATCAGAACCATATTTATCCATTGCTTCATCCCATGTAATGCGAGGCATAGGCAATGTGATTTCTTTGCCCAATGTAGTTTTAAATACATGAGCAACCATTTCTTCAAGCATGGAGTAAATGTCTTCTTCATCTACGAAGGACATTTCCAAGTCGAGCTGAGTGAACTCTGGTTGACGGTCTGCACGCAAATCTTCATCGCGGAAGCAACGAACGATTTGGAAATATTTTTCATAACCAGCTACCATCAAGATTTGTTTGAAAATTTGTGGAGATTGTGGCAATGCATAGAATGTACCAGCATTTACACGAGAAGGTACTAGATAGTCACGAGCGCCTTCTGGTGTAGATTTAGTAAGCATTGGAGTTTCAATTTCCAAGAAATCGCGGCTATCGAAGAAGTCGCGCATTGCTTTCGTTACTTTGTGGCGTAAAATCAAGTTACGTTGCATTTCTGGACGACGTAAGTCAAGGTAACGATATTTTAAACGAATATTTTCATCTACATCGATATCATCTTGGATATAGAATGGAGGTGTTTTAGCAGAGTTCAATACGCGCAACTCTTCACAGTACATTTCATATGCACCTGTTGGAAGATTTGGATTGATAGCAGCTTCATCACGTTTTGTAATTTTACCACGTACACAAAGTACATATTCGTTACGAACATCCTCTGCTTTGTGGAAAGATTCCACGTTATGATCTGGAGATGCCACTACTTGTACTACGCCAGAACGATCACGTAAATCCAAGAAAATCAAACCACCATGATCACGACGGCGTTCAACCCAACCACATAATACGACCTCTTTACCTACCTCTTGTTCAGAGATGGTGCCACAACCGTGCGTACGGTGTAAGCCTTGCATTGTTTCCATTCTAATTGTCATCCTTTCCAATTCTATCTTTATAATACTTATTCACTGAGTATTGATCTAGTAGATCCTTAAGGGCCATACCACTAAATCTCTTATAGATTTTTTTACTAGCGTCCATTAAAGGAACAACATGTTGTTCACTAGTTTCCATATCGCGAATAATAGCTTCTTGCTTAACTAATTCATCATCACCCAATATGATAACATATTTTGCATTAATTTTGTTAGCATATTTTAATTGTGCCTTCATACTCTTACCCTGTCCGTCCATTTCAACAGGTATATTTTGACTACGAAGTTCTTGGCAAATTTTGAAGGCCTCTACCTTAGCCGCATCACCAAGAGCTACTACGAATGCAGATGGCTCTACAGTTTGTTCCGGTAATAAGTTTTGTTTTTCAAGGGCTAATAATAAACGTTCCATACCCATCGCAAAACCGATGGCTGGTGTATGAGGACCATCGAGTTCCTCTACAAGGCCATCGTAACGACCACCACCGGCTACTGCACTTTGAGCCCCTAATGGAGTATATTGTACCTCAAATGCTGTTTTTGTGTAATAATCAAGGCCACGTACTAAACGAGGATTTAATGTATATTGCACATTAGCAGCCGTTAAATAAGTTTTCAATTCTTCGAAGTGATCATGACATTCTTCACATAAATGTTCGTGAATTTCAGGAGCACCTACGGACAAGGATTTACATGTTTCATTCTTGCAATCCAAGATACGCAAAGGATTTTTATACAAACGTTCTTGGCAGTCACTACATAATTGTTCTTTTTTAGGCTCAAAGAACTCAATTAATTTTTCACGGTATACAGGTCGGCATGTTGGACAGCCTACAGAGTTAACCTCTACATTGAGGTCTTTAAGGCCAAAGTCTTTCAACAATTGTACGACCATGCAGATAACTTCACTATCCACTACAGGGGATTGAGAACCTAATACCTCTGCCCCGAATTGGTGGAATTGGCGGTAACGGCCAGCTTGTGGTTTATCATGTCGGAACATAGGCCCCATGTAATACCATTTTGTAAGGCCTTCTTTACCATATACTTTATTTTCTAAATATGCGCGTACTGCAGATGCTGTATTTTCAGGGCGCAAGGTAAAGCTAGAGCCACCATCATCACCCGTAGTAAATGTGTACATTTCCTTTTGTACTACATCTGTAGTTTCACCGATGCCACGCAAAAATAATTTAGTATCTTCAAAGGCAGGTGTGCGAATTTCGTTGAACCCGTATACCTTACAAATTTCACGCATACGCTGTTCAATATAGTGCCAATTTATCATTTGCTCTGGCAAAAAGTCTTGTGTACCTCTTGGTTTTCTAATAGCCATTACACAACCTCCCAAAATTTTTTACAAATTCTATGTCGTTTCTCTAATAGTGCATCTATCGTTGCGTGGTAAACATCTACATCCTTTGGCATGTGCTGTTTCAATTGACGATATTCAGGGGCCCGCATCCACTTAGATGAACTACCAGGTCCCATGGAAAGAATACTTTGTCGTTCCTCCATAATCTGAATATTATATTCGCACGCTTTGCCGGGCAAGGTATAGCCGATATTCTCTAACTGTCCTCTCATATATTGTTGACGATATAGATAATATGGTACATAGCCAGCCGCTTCTAGACGCTCTTTACCATATTGTATCATGTCTGCCACGAGATGTTCCTCAGGGATATCATCTTGCATATTTAAATCATACAATGGGCTACCACGTTTTAATGCTAACGTATGAATTGTAACATTTTCCGGCAAATTTTGACATACATAATCCATATTCTCTATCATGTTTTGCATCGTTTGATTCGGTAAGCCTGCAATAAAATCCATATTTACCGCTAACGACGTATTATGTTTGACATATTGTAACAACTCATCAATATCACGTGCACTATGTCCACGCCCTATGCGACGTAAAATATCATCTTGCATCGTTTGTGGGTTAATACTGATACGATTGACACCTAAATCAAGCATAGATCGTAACTTTGTAGGATTAACAGAATCCGGTCGCCCCGCTTCTACAGTAAACTCATGACCTCAGGAACAAGTATAGACAGCTGTTTCAGAACTTGGTGAAAGTCTTCGTCCCCTAATACCGTCGGTGTACCGCCCCCCATATAGAGGGTATCTACCGTTAAGCCATAAGATTCAACAATAGTTTTCATATCCTCTATGTCCCGGGCTAAGGCAGTTAAAAATTGGCTTTTACCATCATAGTCTTGATAGAGTCCATACGGAAAGGAGCAGTAAACACAGCGGGTGTCACAAAAAGGAATGCCACAATAGAGACTCACCTTTTTATCGTCTGTATTGGCTAAAAATGGACGTTGGTATTCACCTATAGAGCCTAAAGTGGCAAGTTTTTCCATAGACACAGAAAACTCGTCCCTAATGTGACGAGTTGCTGTGTGGACAGAGCCATATGTATCTATATATTTATGTAGTAGCTTTGTAGGGCGTACACCGACCATAGTCCCCCATGGTGCATCAACTGGCAAGCCTTGATATTCACGCAAATAGCTTAACAAAGCTTGCCCTATTTGACGTCGTCCCATAGAGGAAACAGGGCCTTCAAAAGTCTGAACTGTCTCACCAGTGGTAACTGTTAAGATATACAATCCATCGACTTCGTGAGCTTCAAGGATAACATCTGGATGCACCTTGTCAGAAAACAGGCCTGCAGCACCACAATTATGGGCCACTACAGAACCAAGCGGTAATGGTCCCGTATATAGATATCCATTAAGCATGGTGATGAGCCATACGTTCTAATTTGTCAAGCTCTGCTTCAGTCATATGATTTTGGCAATCACTGCAATAACCATATACTTTCAATTGATGGTCGATAGTGCGGAAGTTCAATTTTTTAGCAATGATGGATTCTAGTGTTTCAAGCATATCATCTTCAAACTCGGATACTTTGCCACATTTTACGCAGATCAAATGATGGTGGAAATGAGCAAACTCTTCATCGTTCAATTCGTAACGATTACGACCATCGCCGAAATCAAGACGTTTCAACAAATCAAGTTCAGTGAAGAGATCAAGTGTTCTGTAAATAGTAGCCAAGCCGATATCAGGAGCCACTTCTTTTACAAGTACATATACGTCTTCTGCACTTAAATGATTTTCATCAGCATCGATGAAGGCTTGCAAAATTGTTTGACGTTGTGTAGTCAATTTGTATTTTTTGTCTTTAATGCGTTCTTTTAATTTTTCTAATGTTGTATTCATGATAACTATCCCCTTTATTTCTTACAAAATTTTATAAAACCTACACTCCAACGAATGGATTGTATTGTTTTTCATAACCTATATTTGTTTCCGGCCCATGACCAGGATACACCATAGTATTATCAGGCAATTTATAAAGTTGAGTTTTGATGGATTCCATCAAGGTCTCATAAGAGCCGTTTGGAAAATCTGTACGTCCTACGGAATCTCTAAAGAGAGTATCCCCTACGAATACAAGACCTTCCATGTAGTAACACACCCCACCGGGCGTATGACCTGGTGTCTCAAGTACTTCCAAATCGATATCCCCACATGTGATATGGTCACCTTGTTTAACCTCGATGATCTCTGCCTTCACCTTAATCGGTGTAGGATTGCTATAAGCACTGAGATTGAGTTCAGGATCTGACAAATACGGCACATCACCCTTATGAATATATACAGGCACTTGATAGGCATCTACAATGTCTTGAACGCCCCCAATATGGTCACCATGACCATGGGTTAGCAAAATAGCTTTGGGCTTCAAGTCGTGTTTCTTTAGCGCATCTAATACTTCCGGTGTGGCAGGGTCAATGATGAAAGCCTCACCAACAGCTTTATCGCCTATGACATAGCAATTTGTTCCTAGTGGACCTAAAGGCATGCGCATAAGCACTAATTGTTGTTCACTCATTAAGCCCCTCCTCTACTACGTTGTACCGTATACACTTCACGAATACGGCGCAACTTAGTCATAACAAAATCAAGTTGTGAAATATCTCGGATATCAACAACTACATTGATACTTACGGTTTTAGTATCTTCTTGAACCTTTGCATTGATGTTTGTAATAGTGATTTTCAATTCTGAAAGTACAGCCATAACCTCCATCAACAGACCATTTCGATCATAAGCTTGGATATCGATGCCTACGTGGAAAGATTCACCAGAGGAACCATCCCAAGAAACTTCAATCATACGCTCTAAATCTTCTGGCGTATGCCCTAGACTCGTACAATCGGAGCGATGGATGGATACCCCACGACCACGCGTGATATAACCGATGATATCATCACCAGGTACAGGCTACAGCATTTCGCCATACGCACCATAACACCAGCTTCGCCTTTTACAAGAACGCCTGTACCATTCTTGGTCGTTTTTGGACCTTGAGCTTTTAGTTTCTCAATGATTTGTTCAGTGCTGTGTTTAGACTCTTCTGCTTCTTTAGATTTTTTATAAAGTTCAATTAACCGTAATAGAACCGTGCTTACAGGGATACCACCATAACCGCAAGCGGCAAACATTTCATCTTCTATACCTGCTTTGAGCTGTTTCGTAACCTGTTGAAGTCGATTATCTGCAATCAATTCTTTCCAGCTATAATTTAATCGTTTTGCTTCTTTTTCGAGCGCTTCTAAGCCTTTTTCAATATTTTCAGCTTTATTTTCACGCTTGAACCAGTTGCGTATTTTGCTCTTACTTTCAGAAGAACCTACGATATTAAGCCAATCAAGGCTCGGACGACCTGTTTTAGATGTAATGATATCTACGATATCACCGTTTTGCAAGGTGTAATCAAGAGGTACAATTTTACCATTTACCTTGGCACCTACGCATCTATGCCCTACATCGGTATGAACACGATATGCGAAATCTAGTGGAACAGACCCTATCGGCAATTTAACAACATCGCCTTTTGGTGTAAATACGAATACTTCACCGGAGAATACGTCTAATTTTAAAGCGTTTACAAGCTCTGTTGGATTACTTGTATCTTGCCATTCCAATACTTGGCGCAACCACGCAACCTTTTGGTCGAAATCCTTATCGCCATTTTTATTGCCTTCTTTATAACGCCAATGCGCTGCAACACCGTATTCAGATACGCGGTGCATTTCCCATGTACGGATTTGAATTTCTACAGGTTGCCCCATGGTACCGATAACCGTAGTATGTAACGATTGATACATATTAGATTTCGGCATGGAAATATAATCTTTGAAACGATATGGCAATGGTTTCCACAAACTATGAGCAATGCCTAGTACCGCGTAACAATCAGGAATTGTATCAACGATAACACGAACTGCAAGCAAGTCATAGATTTGAGATAAATCGCGATTGTCCTTTTTCATCTTCTTGTAAATACTGTAGAAATGTTTTGGACGACCTTTGATATCTGCCTTAATATGAGCTTCGCCTAAAGCCTTAGTGAGTTGACTCATCGTATCATTTACAATGTCTTCACGAGCTTGGCGTTTTTGTTTCATTTGATCTACAAGATCATAGTATTTTTCTGGTTCTAAATACCGGAATGATAAATCTTCCAGCTCCCATTTCACATTGAAGATACCAAGGCGATGTGCTAAAGGAGCAAAGATTTCTAATGTTTCCTTGGCAATGCGCTTTTGTTTGTCGCTACGCATATGCTTTAAGGTACGCATATTATGTAGGCGGTCACCTAGTTTAATAACAACGACGCGCACATCCTTCGCCATGGCTAAAATCATCTTCCGATAATTTTCCATTTGCCGATCTTCTTTTGTTTCATATTGGAATTGGTTTAATTTCGTTACACCATCAACAAGGAATGCTACTTCAGAGCCAAACATTTCCTCCAAGTCTTCCTTTGAATATGATGTATCCTCAACCACATCATGCATGAGTGCTGCCATAAGTGTGATATGGTCAATTTGTAAGTGTGCCAAAATATCAGCTACTGCTAGTGGATGCATGATATACGGTTCACCAGAAGCTCTAAGCTGACCTTCGTGAGCCTTATCTGCAAGCTCAAAAGCCTTTAATACTTGGTTACACTCATCATCTGTTAAATAGGTATGGATATACTCCATAAATTCAGCTAAAGCTTTTCCTTTATCAAAAGTGCTTTGTTCTACTAAAGCTTTGCCTTCTTCATTTACAGTTGTCATGGTGTCACCTCCTATACACTATAGGTAAGAAATGTTACGGACGTGACAAGATCTAATTTTCCTTCAATGGCATTCCATCTTAGCATTAATTGACCATCATCACTGGTATATTCTTCTATGATGCCCAACTCCTTAAATACATCTAAGGATGTAAGGGCACTGCGATTATTTTGATTTGCCGGCTTACGACGCAAAATTTCTTGTTCCACATTATAAACCGATTGACTACGACCACGCATAGCTTGTTTTACTATGACATACATTTGTCTAAGACCTTCCGTGGAAAGCGTAATCGGCTCTTCAGTGAGCGGTTCAATAGCTTGGATCATAAGCTGTGGAGAAACCATCCCTTGCCATTCATTCTTTTGCAATGAAAATGCTACTTTCACCACAGTTCCAATGAATATAGTTTTAAATAAATCGGGACGATTCCAAGCAATGGCATCCAATGTGCCACTAGAGGTTTCTAAAATCACCTTGCAGTGATTTTTCAATTGTCCCATAAGCATTATATCTTGTACGGTTGCTTCCATAACGGCAAAGACTGGCGTACTATTAGCCATACCGTAGGGCTCAAGAGCTGATACGCGGTCAATGATATCTACATCAATATCATCAACGGGTAGTTCCGCATCAATAGCAACAACAGGAATGTATTCCTCTGCTGTTACATGCTCCTTACAATATGCAGTCAAACGGTCTCGCAATTCATCTATACGATTTGCATCAATACTGAAGCCTGCTGCTGCAGCATGGCCACCGAATTGTAATAACACATCTTCGCAAGACTTCAGTGCATCGTAGATATTAAAACCATCGATACTACGACAGGAGCCTTTGCCAATGCCATCGTGGATACTAATAACCAGGGTCGGCTTATAAAACTCCTCAACTAAGCGAGAAGCCACAATACCGATAACACCAGGGTGCCAGTCTTCACCGGCTACAACGGTTACATAGTCTGCCTTATGGCCTTGGTTAGCCACATCGATACGAGCTAGTTCGTGAATATTTCTCTCTAGTTCTTGACGCTCACGATTTGTTTCATTTAATTCTTCAGCAATCGCTTCAGCCATGTCAGCATTATCAGTAACTAGCAACTCAACAGCACGTGTTGCATGGGTAACGCGACCTGCTGCATTGAGCCGTGGGGCTAAGGTGAAACCAATATGTCCAGATGTTATAGTTCGTTCATGGAGACCTGCTACATCGATTAGCTTTTTAATTCCTAGATTTGGATGACTATTCATCTTTTCAAGGCCTGCTTTTACGATGATGCGGTTCTCACCGACTAACGGCACAACGTCCGCCACAGTGCCTAATGCAACGATATCTAAATCATCTAAATACCATTCACCAGTCTTTGTAAGCCACAATGCTTGGCATAATTTAAAGGCAACCCCAACACCGGATAAATTCTTATCCTTATAGTGACAGTCCTTTTGCTTGTGGTTAATAACAGCTTTTGCTCGTGGAATCATATCTGGTGCCGTATGATGATCCGTAATAATCATATCGATACGGTCACGTACAGCCTCAACAATATCGTAAGAGCTAATACCACAATCCACGGTAATTACTAAAGCTGTCCCCTGCTCTATAAGATGCTCTAAAGCCTCTAAATTGAGGCCATACCCTTCACTTTGACGCTCTGGTATGTAATAGGTAACATCAGCACCTAGTTTCTTTAAAAAACGATATAGAACAGATGTGGCAGTAATGCCATCTACATCATAATCACCATAAATAACGATTGGTTTATGTTTTTCAATTGTCTCCTGAACTAGCGAAACAGCTACATCCATATCTTTTAATGCGAATGGATCTAACAAATCAGACAAAGAGCCTTGTAAAAACCGACGCCCTTCATCAACATCTATGTGGCGATTAACCATTAATTTGGCCACAATAGGATTCACACCAAGTTCACGGATTAAGATATTCTCTTGTTCTTTGTCGCTTGTGGAAATGCGCCAACGTTTTTTCTTAATCATCATATCCCTCAGTAGTTTATAATCAATATTAGTATAAAACTTCAACGTATTATCATTATCATTTTTATTTATTATACATCAAAAAGTGAACAAAATAAACTATTTTATATATTTTATTCTCATTTAAGCTTTGTGTTTTTCTCAACAAAAAAGAACCTCCCATTATCAATAGGAGGTTCTCGATCAGTGAATTACTTAGAACCGGAAGTCTCGTTCGCCGTCTTTCATCTGTGCAATATAAGCTTTAGCTTTATCTTTAACTAAATCATTTTTGATATTTTCTAACTGTTGTTCAATAACCTTAGCGCCATGAGCTTTAGTTTTTTCGTCACCATAATCCATGATGTATTCGTTTAATGTCATCAATGCATTAGGTTGGCAACAGTTATGGATTTGGCCGGATTTAGCGAGGGCCATAAATCTGTCCCCTGTTCTACCTGCTCGATAGCATGCAGTACAGAAACTAGGCACATATCCAAGATCTAGTAACCAATCTACGATTTCATCTAATGTACGTGTGTCACTGCGATCAAATTGAGCCGAATTATCCTCTGGTTTCTCTTCTTCTTTGTAACCACCTACGCTAGTACGAGAGCCACCACTAATTTGGGAGATACCTAATGCCAAACCGCGTTCACGCATGGATTGACTTTCACGGGTAGACATAATCATACCTGTATACGGTGTGGATACACGAATAAGAGCAACGATTTTCTCAAATATATCGTCAGGTACAGCATTACTGAAATCATCTACATCGATATCATCAGCTGGACAAATACGAGGTACAGAAATTGTATGTGGACCTACACCAAATACTGCTTCTAAATGCTCTGCATGCATCAACAAACCTACAAAATCATATTTATAATGTTCTAAGCCATAAAGAACACCGATACCTACATCATCAATGCCACCTTGCATAGCGCGGTCCATCGCCTCTGTATGGTAGGCGTAGTCGCTCTTAGGGCCTGTTGGATGAAGTGCTTCGTAGTTTTCTTTATTGTATGTTTCTTGGAATAATGTATATGTACCAATACCAGCTTCATGTAATTTCTTGTAATCCTCAACGGAACAAGCTGCAATATTTACGTTTACACGGCGAATTTCGCCATTTTTGTTTTTAATACCGTAAATAGTCTTAATAGATTCCAAAATATATTCAAGAGGGTTATTAAGAGGATCTTCACCAGACTCAATAACAATGCGCTTATGCCCCATTGCTTCTAAGGCAATAACCTCTTCTCTAATTTGGTCTTGAGTCAACTTTTTACGTTTAATATCGCGATTTTTAGAATGGTACGGACAGTATACACAACCATTAATGCAATAGTTAGACAAATATAATGGTGCAAATAGAACGATACGATCGCCATAAATAGCTTTCTTGATTTCTTTAGCTAACGCATAAAGCTTTTCCTTATATTCAGGTAACGGACATTCTAATAGAACAGCTGCTTCTCTATGGTTTAACCCCTTAAATGTAGCAGCTTTTGCTAAAATAGCATCTAACAACTCCCGATTTTCCTTGTTTTCCTCTGCATAGGCAAGGGTGTCAAGGATTTCCTGATGGGAAATAAATTCCTCCGCCTTTGGAGATTTTACATCATACATAGTACTTACCTCAAATCTTTCTAGTGGCAACGCCACCCCTCTTTAGGTATATGAAAGTATATGACAACCAGTCTTCTGGTATTTCACTGATACTGTACATAGTATACCACTATTCCTACTAAAAAACATAGGAATTTGACACACAATAATAAAAGGCTACTCCCTCATAAGAGGAAGCAACCTTTATAGTATGGGAATTTCTAATTTATATCGATTATCTATATCGAATATGACTAAAATGTATGTAATTAAATTAATTCCTTATTTACTATTAACATTTCAATAGAAATTACTTATATAATTGATTTCTAGTATTAAAAAATGTTCTATATGCCAATTGACACGTAATAAAACAAGCAATCGATATAGTGGATAACGACATAAATGTAACGATCATTTGATATTTTACAGCTTCTAATGGAGGCATGCCTGCTAGGATAAGGCCTGTCATCATCCCCGGCAGCGCTACGATACCTAATGTCTTGGCACTATCTACAGTAGGTTGTAGACCCGTCTTTATAACATCACGAACTATTGCTTTCGAAGCTTGTTTAGGTGTACTACCCAAGGCTAATTTAATTTCCACCTCTTGTTTACGCAATTCAAAATTTGATAGCATTTGACGATAACAAAGCCCAATGGCTACCATAGCACCACTAATGACCATACCACCAACAGGAATCAATTGGTACGCAGTAAAACTAAGCACGCCAGTTACCAATAAAATAGATAAGGTTATCCATGCACCAATGGTGATAGCAAACCAAGAAATCCATAACGCATGCGGAATCCCTTGCCCTCGTTTAGCTGAGTTATAAGCGGCATTAAAAGCCATAAATCCAAGTAAGCCAATAATAAATATTGGACTTTCCGTACTAAAAATATAGGATAAAATAAACCCGATGACTAATAGTTGAACTGTAGCACGTATAGCACTGATGAAAATATCCTTTTCTAGCTTCAATTCTTGTCGATAAGACATAATCATACTAATAATAACTAGCACTGATGCAAGGCACAACGATATAGTAGATATAGTTTGAAACTGACTCATATCAGTACCTCCTCTTTAGCTAATTGACCATCTACGATAGTGATGCGGCGATTTGCAGTACGCAAGCTTTGCTCTTCATTATGAGTAATGGAGATAATGGTGATCCCCTTTTTATGAAGCTCATCAATAACATTTTCTACAATAGATGTATTCGTCGCATCTAAGGCAGACGTAACCTCGTCTAAAAGCAACACTTTAGGCTCGAAAATAAGGCTCCGAATAAGGCATATTCGTTGCATTTCACCACCAGACAACTCATCATTACGGCGCTCCATATAATTTAGTGGCATATGTAGTAAATCAAAGAGATATTCTATACGACTCATATCCGGTTTTAAACCGCGAATATCATAAGGAAATAGAATATTACGACGTACTGTTTTCGCAAACAAATAAGGTCTTTGAAAGCAGTAGCCCACCTCTCTACGATAAGATTCAGGATCTATAGCCGTTAAAGGACGATCATTATAAGTAATAGTTCCCGATGTAGGACTAATCAGATCACTACATAATTTTAAAAGTGTACTTTTACCACTTCCAGAAGGACCTACAATAGTAATATAATCGCCTTGATTTACCGATAAAGATACATCACTGATAATAGATTTGTCTTTTACAATATAAGATATATTTGATAATTCTAGCAGTGCCATAATGCCCCCTATCTCGTCATATGTGTATTAAAAGCAAAATATCGGCTCACTGTTGCTAGTTATTTAGTATTCTTAAGCATAATGATTCTAATTATGATATCATTGCCAATATGATAATGCTAAGCTTAATTATAATATATCTATCAGACACACACTACAGAAAACAAAAAAATCCCTAGTGGAAAACCACTAGGGATTAATAGTCTTTGTAAAATTAAGCTTCTACAGGGTATACGCTAACTTTACGGTTGTAACGACCAGCACGTTCGAATGCTACTTTACCAGGCACAAGTGCGAATAAAGTGTCATCTTTACCGATACCTACGTTAGTACCAGGGTGGAAGTGAGTACCACGTTGACGAACGATGATGTTACCGCTCTTTACGATGGAACCATCATGGCATTTAACACCAAGACGTTTAGATTCACTGTCACGACCATTACGAGTACTGGACACACCTTTTTTATGTGCGAACAATTGCAAATCAAAAGTAAACATTAAGTTCACCTCCTATATTTCGTGTATTTGGACAAACTCTGGATATTGACGGCTAATTTCCTCTAGACCGAGAAGCATAGTCCCCAGAATATCCTGTCCACTCTGGTTAATCGTACCAGAGAGAACCATATCACATCGACCTTCGCTATTCGTATATTCCCCTTCTTGTTGAGCAATCTGGGTAAGTCCTAACATTGCCGTTGCCGTTAAAGCAGACACTGCAGCACATACGATATCGAAGCCATGCTCATCATATCCTGCATGACCGGATAGGTGACAACCAATGACTTGACCATCACTATTCCGCTGGATTTCAATAGAAACCATAATTAAGCTTGGATAGATTCAATACGAACTTTTGTGAACGGTTGACGATGGCCTTGACGACGACGGTAGTTGGATTTAGCTTTGTATTTGAATACTAAGATTTTTTTACCTTTACCATGCTCAAGAACTGTACCTGTAACTTTTGCACCGTTTACAAGAGGAGCGCCAACTTTAACGTCGCCGTCATTCACTACAGTCAAAACTTCTTCGAATGTAACGGACTCGTTAGCAGCTGCTTCCAATTTTTCGATAGTAATTACATCGCCTTCAGCAACGCGATATTGTTTACCACCAGTTTTAATAATTGCGTACATGAGAACACCTCCTTGTTATCGAACTCGCTGAATTCGGTATCCCGACCCGAACTTCGGTCGGGCGTTTAAACCTGCTTCACGCGGATTGCAAAGTTCAGTAAACCGAACTAATACTGATATAGTATATCGTATTTACCTATCTATGTCAAACAAAATTCAACATACATAGCTCAGTTTATGATACTTTCATATATATACAAACCTCTAAAATTCTCCAATAATACCGAGGTGTTGTAAAAGTATTTTTGTACCGATGAGAATCAATACACCCCCACCTAGTATGTCTGCATATTTTCCCACGAACTGGCCCATAAATTTGCCTAGGTACACACCAATAAGAGAAATACCAAAGGTAATTACCCCTATCATAGTAGAGGCTTCCCATACATTAATAGGTAGAAAAGCAAAGGTTAAACCAACCGCCATCGCATCAAGGCTAGTTGCCACAGATAGCATAATCATTTCCCAAGCACCTAAAAACTGTTTATCATCATCTTCATCGTCATCACTAAGGCCTTCTCGTATCATAGCAACACCTAAATAGCCCAGAAGTCCAAAGATAATCCAATGATCCCATTCAGATATGACATCGATAAACTGGCGACCAATAAGCCAGCCCATAACAGGCATGAGAAACTGGAATAACCCAAATAAGAATGCCAATGTAACCTTTCGGCCATTTTCACCTACCGGCATTGATAAACCTTTACCAATCGATACACCAAAGGCATCCATGGCTAGACCAATACTAATTAATATAATTTCAAATACAGACACGAAACTCACCTATAAAAACTACTTACTTATTCTGCTACTGCCATCAAAGAATATCCTTCTCGGCTAATTTGTGGATTCACTACAATCGAAATCTTACGCCCTATAGAATCACCTAACTCCTCAAGAACAGCCTTAGTTAAGTATTGGGCTACCTCTGGATGTACTTCGATTTCTAGATTAGATTTAATGCGACCTGATTTAAACAGCTCACGTATACGACGGATAATTTGCATATATACAGTTCTGCCTGACAACATGTATCCAGTGCCCCCACATTGAGGACATGTATCAAACATCAAAGTTTGCAAACCTTGACGGGCACGCTTTCTTGTCATCTCCACAAGACCAAGCGAACTAATACCACATACTACAGTTTTCATCTTATCTAACTTGGCTTGTGCGCTCAACAATTTTAACAACTCTTGTTGATGGGACTTATCCTTCATATCAATAAAATCAACCACGATAATACCACCAATATCACGCAATCGCAATTGTCGACAGATTTCTTTTGCTGCCTCTTTATTGACTGTAAAAGCCAGATCTTCTAACTTATTAGACTTACCTGTGTAATGAGCCGAGTTTACATCAAATACGGTGAGAGCCTCCGTATGATCAATACGGATAGAGCCACCGGAAGGTAGATTGATATCACGAGAGATAAGATCTTCTAATTGTGGTTCAATATGATTAGCTTTAAAGATAGGTGTGCTACCACGGTGACGTGTCACTTTAATCTGCTGTGATGTAGGCCCATGACCTAAGAGATCCAGCAATCGAGACTCGCCCATATCAGAATCTACAATAATCTCTCCTACATTGCGATGCGCATAATCTCGTACAAGGCGGAACCAAAAATCCGCATCACTATAGAGATCAGTACCACTCTTAGCCACCTTAAATCGTTTTAACACATGTTGCCATGTACGCCATAGATATTCCATATCACGACCGATTTCATCAGCACTAGCCTTAGCGGCTGCGGTACGAATAATAAATCCACAGCCTTCCTGTACATAAGGCGCTGCTAATTCTTGTAATTTAGCACGTACTGCTTCATCAGTAATTTTCTTAGAAATATGCATGCCTTCAGAATATGGTAAAAGCACCATAAAACGTCCTGCCAAACTCACATCAGCTGTAACGCGAGCGCCTTTACCAAGCATTTCCTCTTTTACCACTTGTACAAGAATTTGCTGTCCCACAGATAGGCGTGGCAAGATTTTCTGTTCTTTCCCCTGTTGAAGGTTCAAATACGCATTTTGCGAGCCCCCTATATCAATAAAGGCCGCTTGCATACCGTTTAATACGTTCTTAACAGTGCCTTTGTACATATGATTTGCCATATGAGACTCATCAGTACGCTCTAAGACAAAGTCTACTAACTGCCCATCTTCGTCGATAACAGCCATGCGGATTTCTTCTCGCATAACATTGACCAAAATTTTATGCATCCTATCCCTCCCTTCGTTCAATTTAAAATATATAGCTCTTTTAAAGCACTAAAGCGTATATAAACCGCTTAAGATTTATGTAGAGATATTAGTAATTAAGATGTATATAACGAGTATTAGTAGTTAATTTCCAATGGGGTGTAACGACCTTCTTCATTTTCCACCATAATGGCTTTACGGTGAATTTCATAGCCACTTGTAATAGGCCAGTTATATTGATCTTTACCAAGACTCCACACTTCGCTAGGTTTGATTGTACCTTGCGGATAGATGCCAATGCCCATAGTAAGGGTTACCATACCGTCCTTAACAGATGCTACGATAGGTTCTTTTACAAATTCTTTCACATCAATAGTGCGAGTTTTCTTAGGCGTTACCTTTTCATAAGAAATCTCCGTAGCTTCATTGAAAGATTTGAGCAAAGCATCCCAATCCACATGTTCATCCGTTACAGGACCTGTTACTTCGTAAATAGCAAAGTTACAGATAGCCATCATCTTTTTAACCTTTTCAGGCATTTCCTTGCCACCTAGTACCTCAAGACCAGGGGGTGCTACGCGGTTCAAACGCTCCATAATGGACTCTAAAGAGTCCTCTTCTAGCACATCCATATCGATATATTCAGCCGCCGCTGTTACACCTAGGGCAAGTGCAGAGGAAAAGCTAATTTTCATATGTGGATTAAAGCCTTCAGAATAAGCCATTTTAATTTCTGCGCGGCGAATCATACGTTCTACTGCTTGTGCATAATCAAGGTGCGACAAGAATCGCAATTTTTCGCCTTTATTTAAGGCCAAACGTAACTTTTTCAACTCTGCCACCCTCCTTATAGTCAATAATTGCAGTATTTAGCTCCGGACATACGTTACAGCCCTTACATGGACCGCGACGGCAATCACTTGTTAAATTTGCCTCTACCGCTTGTTCCCACTCTCGTTTCAAGAAAGCTTTACTTACAGTGCAATCCAAATGATCCCAAGGTAATGGCTCGTCGAAATCACGAGTACGACGTGCAAAATATGCAGGATCCAACCCACAGTCAGCGAATGCTTTTAACCAAGTTTCATAGTTGAAGAACTCAGTCCAGCCATCAAATTTACAACCTGCTTCCCAGGCTTTTACAAGAACTTTAGACAATCTACGGTCCCCACGAGCAAAGGCAGCCTCCATGTAGCCCGTATAGCCATCATGATAGTGATAAGAAATATTGCGGTTATTGATGAGAGATTTTAAGTAGCGTTGCTTACGATGAATTTCCTCTACATCTTGTTGACCATACCATTGGTATGGAGAATGTGTTTTTGGCACAAAGAAGGATACGCTAACGGTTACAGAACCATTGCGTTTACCCGTAATATCACGGTGTAAATCAAGTACCTTGTACGCCAAATCAGCAATACCTGCTAGGTCTTCATCTGTTTCAGTAGGAAGGCCCATCATGAAGTACAATTTAACTGTATTCCACCCAGATTTAAAGGCATTTGTACACGCTGCCAATAAATCTTCTTCGCTAACGCCTTTGTTGATAACATCGCGCATGCGCTGTGTACCCGCTTCAGGAGCAAAAGTAAGACCACTCTTACGTACTTGTTGCACCTTTTTCGCAATATCGATGGAGAAACTATCGATGCGCAAGGATGGCAAGCTTACGCTCACTTGTTTGTCTTTGAACTCTTCCATAAGCATATCTACTAGCTCTGGCAATTTAGAATAGTCCGCAGAGCTTAAGCTCATCAAAGAGATTTCATTATAACCAGTGTTAGCAATCGTATCCTTAGCAATTTGAAGCAAACGCTCTGGCGTCTTTTCACGAACAGGACGGTATAACATACCAGCCTGACAGAAACGACAGCCCCGTGTACAGCCGCGGAATAATTCTAGTACTGCCCGGTCATGCACAATATCCAAGAAAGGCACAACAGGTTTTGTAGGGTAAAATACATTTTCTACGTCCTCTACGATGCGTTTCTCTACAGCTGCCGGTACATCTTCAAAGCGAGGTGTAATAGATTTAAAATCGCCTTGTTCTGTGTATTCTACATCGTATAACGCTGGACAATAGGTACCAGGAATTTGAGCCACTTTACGCAAAAACGCCTCTTTACCACCTGGGAATCCTTTTGCTTTTTCAGCTTTATAAAGGTCGATAAATTCATCGCCCCATTCTTCGGATTCACCGAGAGATACAATATCAAAGAAATCTGCAATAGGCTCTACATTAAATGCACATGGGCCACCACATACGAGTAACGGGAAATCCATATCACGATCTTTAGCGTACATAGGAATGCCAGCCAAATCGAGCATATTTAAAATATTAGTAAAGCTCATCTCATATTGAAGCGTAAAGGCTAATACATCAAAGTCTTTAATAGGCGTACGAGTTTCCAAAGAGAATAAAGGAATGTTGCGCTTGCGCATTTCCTCTTCCATATCATGCCACGGAGCAAACACACGTTCCGCTGCTGCATCTTCACGACGGTTTACAAGACCATATAAAATTTTGATGCCCAAATGGCTCATAGCCACTTCGTATACATCTGGAAAAGCTAATGCCATTGTTACATCAACAGTACTGTGATCTTTTACGATACTGTTATATTCGCCACCAGTATAACGAGCAGGCTTTTGGACATGTTGTAACCATGACGTATCTAATTGAATCATACATCCTCCGTCTTTTCTGAAAGACTTCTTTCATAATCAATCCTAAATACATAGGGTTTTAGAAAATATATTTCGTTCGTTGCATAGCGATATTTAACAAAATACCGATACTCAACATATTGGTGGTCAACGCACTGACACCATAACTAAGGAATGGTAATGGAATACCTGTAACAGGCATAATACCAATGGTCATGCCTACATTAACGAGTACCTCGAAGGTAAACATAGTGGCAATCCCTGTAGCTAGTAACATACCAAAATTATCATTACACATATACGCCACTTTAATGCTGCGATAAATAAGCATAAAGAGCAATAATAATACTATGATACAACCTACAAAGCCAAATTCTTCACCAATAACGGAGAAAATAAAGTCCGTATGGTTTTCTGGTAAGAAGTTCAACTGACTTTGTGTGCCATTAAAGATACCTTTGCCAAAAATCAAACCAGAACCAATGGCAATCTTAGACTGAATAATATGATAGCCAGATCCAAATGGATCAATATCTGGATTTAAAAATACGAGAATACGTTGTTTTTGGTATTCTTTCAGTACAAACCAGCCTAAAGGCATCAATAATAAACCAGTGCCTGCGATGATTTTTATGAGTCTAGTTTTAATGCCAGAGATAAATAGCATTCCCACAAAAATAGCAATATACACAAGAGATGTACCTAAGTCAGGTTGTAAAAATACAAGTCCAATAGGTACCCCAACATATAATACAGGCAATATTAAAGACTTAAATGTATCTAACTTGCCAATACGGGGCTCTAGCATTTTAGCCATACAGATAATCATCAATAATTTAGAAAATTCTGATGGCTGAATGGTAATAGGCCCCAATTGAATCCACCGTTGAGCACCCAATGCAGATGTACCAACGGCCATAACGGCAATTAACATCAAAAGGGTAATGCCATAAATGATATTGCCCCAATCCTTTAACCGATGGTAGTTAAGGAATTGCATGCCTATCACAACAGCTGCATTAGCAAGGAAAAATATAAGTTGCTTTACTACTAAACTACCAAATCCAATAGGCTCTTGATTAACATGAGTTGCACTGCCAATAGCTGCTAAGCCAATGCAAACCAGTAGAAAAGTACATATGATAATAGCCCAGTCGCTATCATTCCATAGTTTCCGCCACATCATATCACCTATTTCAATTTACGACGGCGCCATAAACTTTGCTTACCTTGCACTAATAAACGCTGAGTAGTCCATCCACCGCGATTAATATACAAAACAGTATTCGAATCTCCAAAGATAGACTCACCAGCTGAAGCAAGAGTCGGTGTACATGCTTCTTCTTTAGCCGCTTTTTTCTTAGTTACATAGGCATCAAATTGTTTTTGTACATCATAATCTTCCCAACAATCACCTGTTACAACATAGTCTACAAGAGGTGCTAATACATTACGAAACTCATGAGAAGCAAGGTCTAACAAATGACCATCTTGTGTATATGTTAGGATATCTTCATCATAAGGAATCATAGCCCCTACATACTCGGCGCGAAGGACTTCCAACATATCATATAAATCTATGTCTTCACCATCTACTGGCACTGCATTAAAGGCAATAGCAAAGTCGCGAATATTATGTTCTTGACACACTTGAATCATACGCGCCCCATTGCGCAAGGATACCCACAATGGATGTGTCACAACGATACAACGACTCACAAGATCTAAAATTGACTCAATGCCCTTACCAATCCCTGCTGGTGCATCAATCAAAATATAGTCATATACATCACAAAGCCGACGAACTAATTTCTTATACTTCTTTCGACCTATATCTTCCCAGCGTGCACTTTGACTAGCCGGTAAGAAATCTAGATTTTCTGCAATTGATACAATAGCATCATCTGTATATTCTTTATCTTCACTCGCATCAAGTGCATCATAGATAATTTCATCTGCCACGCCTAACACGAGATCCAAATCGCGCAATCCAAAGTCCCCATCACAGAGCAATACGCGGTGCCCTGCATGACTTAAGGCTGCACCCAAGCATGCAGTGACGGTCGTTTTACCTACGCCACCCTTGCCGGATACAACACCAATGATTTCGCCCATACTAATCCTTTCTTGGTTGCCCACTTGTTACTGCATTCTGAGGTTTCTGCCCATTAGACGTATTCCCTACAGTTGCACTATCTTTATTACTTTTAGCATTTGTGTCATTCGTTTTTTTATTTAATGGTACATTGAAATATGCGGCTAACACATCTCGTACAATTGGACCTGCAGAGCCCGCACCAAAGCTACCTTGTTCAACAAGTGCAACCACAACAATTTGTGCTTATCATATGGTGCATAAGCTACAAACCAACCATGATCTCGGCCATGTGCATTTTCCGCAGTACCAGTCTTACCAGCTACATTAATTGGGAAGCCTTTAAATAAATCCCCTGCTGTACCACCTTCATTTGTAACATCACGCAAACCTTCTCGAATAAGGTCCATAATATTTTTTGGAACTGGTAGAATACCTAATTTATCAGGTCCAAAAATCTCTTTCGGAGTGCCATCTTTATTATCAATACGGCTTACCACATAAGGTTTATATTTAATGCCACCATTAGCTACTTCGCTGAGTAAAACAGCCATTTGCAATGGCGTAACTAAGGTAAAAGATTGACCAATAGCAGCATCAAAGGTTTCACCTAAGTACCAATCTTCATCATATACTTTTCGTTTATACTCAGGGCTTGCCATAATGCCAGACGCCTCACCTGGTAAATTAATACCAGTCTTTTCGCCAATGCCAAAATAAGCAGCATATTTATCGAGATTTTCTATACCAACACGATTACCCATTTCATAGAAGTAAACGTTATCTGACTTAGCAAGCGCTCTATTAAAGTTAAGCCATCCTAAAGCTTCACCTTCTGCATTTCGCTTATCAATCAACCAGTGCTTACCACTGTCAAAGATCATCTCTTCAGGAGTAACCTTTTTAAGATCTAACGCTGCTGTACCGGTAATAATCTTAAATGGTGATCCTGGTGGATATTCACCAGAAATAACCTTATTATCAAATGGATGATTTTTATCATTATTCAGTTGATTCCATTGAGCAGTTGTAATTCCTTTAGAAAACCAGTTTGGATTAAATTCAGGCGCACTGACCATAGCTAAAATAGCCCCTGTATTAGGGTCCATGGCCACCACTGCCGCCCCTTGTGCTGGAATACCTTGCGCACGCAATTGATTGAGCTGATTCTTAACAGCCTCTTCAGCGGCCTTTTGAAGATTTACATCAATGGTTAAATGAATATTAGCACCTGGTACCGTATGTTTTCTATCTACCTCAGCCACAGGACGACCTGTAGCATCTACCTCAACTTGTTTACCACCATCAGTACCACGCAAGATAGAATCATATAATTTTTCGAGACCAGAACGACCTAAAATAGTACCGCCACTTACCAGCGTATTAGGGTCTTGCTGTTTTAGCTCTTCTAATTCCTCTTCACTCACTTCACCAACATAACCAAATAATTGAGAAGCCATCGTTTCATATGGATAGTATCGAAGTGGCTCAACATCAATGGTTACCCCTGGTAATTCATGACGATGCTCTTCAATGGTTGTCACTACATCCATAGAAATATCATTAGCAATACGTATTGGCTCATAACCATACTTGTGATCATTAACCTTCTTTGTAATATCTTCAGGCTTCATTTTTAATAAAGCTGCCAATTTAGCAACTTCACCATCATCCAAAGCCTTTCCGGTAGGCATGATAGATATAGTATAGGCAGGTCGAGAGCCTACAAGAATTTGACCATTACGATCATACATAACGCCTCGTGCTGCAGTCATCGGTACCATGCGCAATCGGTTGCCTTCCGCCTTGGCTTGATAATAGCCACCAGCCAAGATTTGTAGCATAAACAAACGCAATGCTAACACTATAAATATACCCGCTACAATGTAAAAGAGTACATCAAAGCGACTCGTTTTTCTTCGTTTATAGAGGCCTTCAAGCACTCTTTCACCCCCTTACTAATTTATTACCAAATATAATCTTGCTGTTCGTCCTTACGCCACAATAATCCATGTACGATGGCAGCCAATAGACCATTCCAAAATAGTGCTGGTATAACCATATGCCACATATATACCCCTATATGTAAATCCCCGCCACTGGCCAATATCATTAAGCTGCGGATAAATCCATCAAGCAATGTACAAATAGCTACAATAGCACTGGACCAATACCAACGTTCTTCATAGAGTCGATGTTTCACTGCAGATAATAGGTAAACCACAAGAACGTAAGGGAATAAATGGAGCCCAAAGAAGTTAGATATCAATACATCATGTACAATACCACCTATAACAGCTACCATCAGACCCATATAACGACCTTTAAATAGTGTGACTATAACAATGGTGGTCAAAATTAAATTTGGTAACCAATTCGTATGAAAAATAGCAGGCAATAATTGCGCCTGTATAAAGTAAATTAAAAATCCACAGAGTACTAAAGCTAGACGCGTCATGGTTTAACGGCCCCCTTTGCCCCTTCAACTTGATCTCGTTGTGTTTGAGGTACTAGTTTAGGCTCAAGCCCTGGTTTTGGTGGTGCACTCACTGAAGATGATGTAAGGACAAACACCTCTTCTAAACGATAGAAGTCCACACTTGGTGTAATTACGGCATTCTTTACAAAACCTTCCGTATCATTTTCGATGGACTGTACATTACCAACAGGCAATCCTTTAGGGTAGATACCACCATACCCAGAGGTGATTAATTTATCCCCTACTAATACATCACCATCACGGGCAATATTTACCATTGATGGCGTACGAGGTGAGTCGCCATCACCTTTTACGACACCAGATAGGCGAGATTCAGGACGTTGTACAATAACACCGATTGCACTACGCGGGTCAAGAATGGTTTGTACTCGAGAAGAGTGAGGGTATACATCGGTAATAAAACCAACTACCCCACTTGGTACAACGACAGCCATATTAACGGCCATCCCATCTTCACTACCCTTATCGATAGTGAAAGTATTTGTCCATGTACCGTAATCCTTTGTAATAATGCCAGCCAATGTCATGGAAAATTCCGGATGACTACTCTTATAGTTAAGAAGCTGACGAAGTCGAATATTTTCTGCCACTACCTCATCATAGTTAACTACCTTTTGTTCTAATGCGGCTTTACGAGATGCTTCCTCATCACTTTCAATAGTTGCAGAAATAGCATTGTTGAGCACTGTGAAGCCTGTTTGCACACCATCAAGTAAACGAGCAGAGCCATAAGCAAATGGTGTTGTAATGCCTTCAAGAGTAACAGTAACAAAAGGAATACTAGTTCGTTGTTTCCATGCAAATCCGAGCAAAGCCAATAGGATACAGCTAATGACAACGACGATAATTAACTTTTTATCTGACTGTATCATATTAGTCTTGGCCCTTTCTATTTTTAGAATTTACAATAAATCTCGATAAACTCACTAAGTCCGATGAAGCCCCATTAAGGCCTACAACAACTTTCGTCTCAGGTGCGTCCGGAACGTGTACAGGCACACCTAATTCGCCACCAATACGCTCTGCCAGGCCAGATAATTGCGCTGTACCACCAGTGAGGTAGATTCCATATTGCATAATATCGGCTACAATTTCAGGTTCAGCGGAACGAATCATTTGTTTTAATTCATCCAAAAGGCCTCCGATACAGTCATTAACAACTTGGTATACTTCAGACTGATGAATGACACAACGTCTACCTAAACCATTCATCATATCACGGCCTTGAAAGGCATATTCGGCATCTTCTAAAGGTGCCATAGCAGTGCCTACTGTATGTTTAATATCTTCTATAATTTCTTCAGAAACGATAACCCCAAAACACTCACGTACATAGCGTAGCAATGCATTATTGATATCTGAGCCACCGAAGCGAATCGTTTTACTATCTACAATGCCGCCCAATGAAACAATGCCCATATCAACAGTGCCACCACCAATATCAATGACCATAGATCCACGAGCTTCAAAGATAGGTGCACCGCAACCAATGGCTGCAGCGACAGGTCGTTCGATAAGAAATACTTCGCGTGCTCCGGCCTGAATAACGGCATCCATCATCGCTCTTTGCTCAACGTCGGTCATCCCACAAGGAACACCAACAAGAACTCGAGCGCGGCGCAATGCATTAGACACTTTATTCAGAAAATAGTTAAGCATCGTGTGCATAACTCGATAGTCCACAATAAATCCATCTTTTAATGGTGTCAAAGGGCGCCACATATCGGGCATACGCAATACAAGACGTGCCGCTTCATCCCCAACGGCTACTACTTTTTCTTGTTTTGTATCAGTTGCTATAATAGATGGTTCGCTTATAACAGTTCCTCGCGTCCCCCCCATGAGGCGCGTCTGTATGGAACCAATATCTATACTTACATCTTTTCCTAGAGTAGGTAAAATGGAACTCATAGTAAAATCTCCTTCATTACATCATCATTCCATTTTACCACATATAATGCGACTTTATCTATTGAATAGAAAAAGCACTCCTATAATGATGTATACATCTCTTCACTGAACAAATCAGAAAGAGTGAACTCATTATTATGAGTGCTTTTACTATTAATATGTGCATTCTCTAACTAAGTTTACCTATTTCACTAAGGCTAGTGAATTCATTATCACCAATAATAATATGATCTAATACTGGTATTCCCATAAACTGACCTGCACTAACAAATAACTTGGTAAGCCGAATATCTTCGTCACTAGGCCGGCTATCGCCAGATGGATGATTATGTATTAAGATAATGGCTGCCGCATTACAAGCTATGGCCTTCTTAAAAACAGCTCGCTGCTCTACGAGGCTAGATACTAAACCTCCATTCGAAATATGTTCTAACTGAATCAACTTATTTCGAGACGTCAACATAGCTGCCCATACATGCTCCACCTCTTCGTGTCGCAGGCGCTCCATTACATATTGAGCAATGACAAAAGGTTGAGAAAAATCTTCGTATGTTGCCTTAATTTTTAGTTCCCCTAATCGTCGCCCCATCTCAAGAGCCGCACACAAAGTTACCGCTTTATCTGTGCCAATTCCCTTAATTTTTATAAGCTCTTCAACGGTCATTCTATTAAGACCGTACGCCCCATCATCATAGGACTGTACGATATCACTGGCTAGCGATATGGCAGACTGACCTTTCACCCCAGTACGCAATAAAATAGCTAGCAATTCCTCCATCGCCATATGGGATGGTCCTAAAGCAAGAAATTTTTCACGGGGACGCTGAAATGGTAACATGTCTTTTACACTTACTGTTGGTACTTCCATAGAATCTCTCCATTCAAATAGATAACACCATTTGTAAATCTAACTACACACATCTACTCTCTCACTATATCAATAGCGCACAGCACAGCACAGCACAACACAGCACAGCACAGCACAGCACAGCACA
>NZ_QSDY01000089.1 GCF_003463825.1 Veillonella sp. AM51-8BH | reverse complement strand
GATAAATCCTAACAATAGAATCCCATTCAAAAAATTATAAAGATATAATCGACCATTTAACCAATAATCAGCTTTATATTTTAAAGGAAAGTTACAAAAAATACTGGCTCATAACGCTTTTATTAAGTTTAGGAATATCACTATATTGGAATTATAGTCAATATTTAAAAGATACTTCTATATCTAAAAAAGCACTCCATAAGCGTGGTATGCAACTATTGTCTCAAAAGCAAATGAGTTTATATACCAAAAATAAACCTCATGTTTTATCTATTGGAAATATAAATATCCCTACGGATACCGAATGTAAACATATTCTTGTCTTTGGTGCTAGTGGCTCTGGTAAATCTGTATTGCTCAGTCAATTTATTAATCAAATTAATACATATAGCCAAAAATATAATGATAAGCGCCATTATATTATTACAGATGTAAAACCTGAGTTCGTAGGAAAATTTGCAAAACCCGATGACTACATTTTTTGCCCTTTTGATAAACGTAGTATTAGTTGGTCAATATTTAATGATATTGATGATATTTCAGATTACGATACTTTCGCCTCTATTCTCTTTGAACAGGAAGGTGCAAAAGATCCATTCTGGGGATTAGCTGCAGGGGCTATATTTGCAGATGGCTTAAAGTATCTTGATTTACAAGGGCGTAAAACGAACCAAGACATTCTAGAATTTTTTAAACAGCCTGCAGAAGATTTAACAGAAGCTATTAACTCCCTACCACCAACATTAATAACATCTAAGCAGTACTTAAACACTCCAGAAAATACCTTTGCCTCTATACTTGCAACTCTTGCAAGCGGTCTAAAGCCTTTTATGCACTTAAAAGATTCAACCGATAATAATGCTCCATTTTCGTTTAAACAATACATTAGAGAAGAATATCAACGAACAGATGGAACTATTCCAAACTTATATTTATTAGTTCCTGCTAACCGCCAACGAATCATGGCACCATTATTATCACTAGTCATGGATATTATGATTAGCGAAGCACTTATTTTACCTGAAAGTCAAAATTGCAGACTTTATTTTATTATTGATGAAATTGGTAGCGTCAACAAGATTCAATTACTTCCTGATTTAATTACAAAAGGTAGAAGTTATGGCATTAGTATTCTTGCTTTAACACAAGATCCTGGTTTATTAAGGGAAAAATATGGGCCACAAGTAATGCAATCATTCTTAAATAACTTTGGCACGCAAATAGTATTACGGATTAACGATGCAGCTACTGCAAAAGAACTGGCGGATAACTTTGGTGTAGAGGAAATTATTGAATACAAAGAATCAATTCAACTACCTCAAAACGGTAGTCCTATTCCCTCCATTAGCCAGGATACAACAACTAAATCGCTTATTCTTCCAAGTCAATTACAGTCGCTACCACCATTCAAAGGCTATGGAAAAATATTAGGTTTTAACCCTTTTAATTTAATAATTCCTCAAGTATTTTTTAATGAAAACCCTAATATCAAACACTTTGACCCTATTGATAAAAAAACAGTAAATTCATTTAAGCCAAATATGTACTCCCATAGAATAAAGTTTAATGAATATAAAGAACATCGTTATGGAGAGGATTTAATTAAAAAGTATAAAAAAGGAGAATAATCTACTATGGTTACAACATCCAATGTGTCCACCATTCAAGCAGGACAATACTATAATAAAGATGATTATTATAGTCGCACAATTACACAAGAGGACTTTTGGTTCGGTAATGGATTGTTATCCCCTATAGGAGATGATATTCCAAATCCATATAAAAGTACCATAACACCTTTATCACAAGATAATTACGAACAAAAAGTAAATACATTAAAAGACGAATTGACTCCCGATGCAAAAAAATTGGCAATAGATTTAACCTTCTCTCCACCAAAATCTATCTCAATTGCAATGTTAAATCCTGCATTAAAATATGATCTTCTCGATGCACATAATCAAGCGGTTAAAAATGTCTT
Organism: Veillonella sp. AM51-8BH; assembly: GCF_003463825.1. Classification (GTDB taxonomy): domain Bacteria; phylum Bacillota; class Negativicutes; order Veillonellales; family Veillonellaceae; genus Veillonella. The sequence goes on along the minus strand of NZ_QSDY01000089.1, from coordinate 4,213 downwards.
AACTTTCGTTGAATCTAATTATGTAGTATGGCGCAAGCATACAAATAAAGATAATCGAACAGAAAATGTAAAAACTAAAAAATGCTTTATTTGCATGTTTGCAACATAGGGTATCTAGAGAACAAGATCCGCAATTACACACCCATTGCTTACTTTTTAGAAAAACAATGATAAATAACAAAATTATGACGATTGAGGACCGATTTATTCACTCAAACCAATATCTTTTCTCTTTAATGTATGACAATGAATTATCTAAAGCCTTGCAAGAAAAAAGGATTCCCCTTCGGGAATCCTTGAGTAAAGATCAGAAAAACATACATTTTGAAATTGAAGGTATAAATGATACTCTAATCGAACATTTTTCAAAAAGGAAATTTCAAATTCAAGATTATCAAACCAATCAAGGCTTTTCTGATACATGGGATGGCGCACACGCTGCAGGTTTGGCATCTCGTCGGCCAAAACCACCAGAAGATCTTGTAACTTTAGAGAAGGACTGGCATAAAGCTATTGATAATTTAGGCGGTTTTGTAATAAATAAATCTACACATAATAAGGATGCATCAAGACTTTTAAAAATCAATGATATATTAAAAAAATCCATTGACCATTTACAAGAAAAGTCCTATGCATTTTCTAAATCAGACTTAATGATTGAAGTATATAAACAAGGTATAATGCTTGGCGTAACTGTATCAGAATTTGAAAATATATTTGAACACCACTTACAAAGTACTTTAATACAAGTTGGTTTTCGTCAACTAAATAATGAGATATATTTTACAACTCCTAAAAACTTGGCTCGTGCCAAGTATATAGATTCGCTCCTTTTAGGCCACAAAATTGAAAATTATAGTACCTTAGACCAGAATGATGCTAACACAAAAATTGATATACTTTCCAATAATCTCAAACTAACTCAAGGTTGGGAGCTTTCAAAAGGGCAAAAGGAAGCTATTAATTTAATGTTATCATCTTCTAACAAATATATTGCAGTAGAAGGTATAGCAGGTTCTGGTAAAACAACTATGCTTGAACAAGCTAAATTACTATACGAGGCTCAAGGAGTTAATGTAATAGGTATGGCATTTACAGGAAAAGCAGCAGAGGCCATGGAGTCAGAAGCTGCAATTTCCTCTCAAACTATTCATAAATATCTAAATCACCTTTCACCCACTACGACTCATAACTCCTGGGATTTTTCATCTGTAAAGAAAGCAGAAACACCAGAAGTCTGGGTAGTAGATGAAAGCTCCATGTTAACAGATCACCTACTAAGTAATATTCTAAAAGCCTCTGAAAAAAGAAATGCTAAAGTAGTCTTTCTTGGTGACCCAAACCAATTACTTCCAATTGGTACAGGTAATGCATTTGCTAGAATGACTAGAAAAAATAATGAACAAGTACCTACTGTTCGTATGAGGGAAATCAATCGGCAAGAAGAAGGTTCTAATCTTAGAAAAACAGTAGAAGCTTTATCTGGTAAATTCGAAAATATAGAAAAACAATCACCACTATCTTATATTGACGACAGTATTAAAGAAATTCCACAACGACAATATCGCTTGAATTCTGTAATTCATGAATACTGTAACTACACAGTTGAACAGCAAGATAAAAGTGCTATTTTAGTAGCTCGCAATAATGATCGTAATGAACTCAATTCTGAAATTCATAACAGACTTGTAGAAAAAGGTACCCTAAAAAATGAATGTTTACTAACTAGCGTCAATCAATATGGTATAGAAAGCTCTAATCCTTATGCCATTGGTGAAAAAGTAATCTTCACTAAAAATGACTATAAACTCAAAGATACTAATGGCGAAACAGTAGGAATAAAAAATGGTCAACTTGGCAAAATCATAAATATTAATGGGCCTAAAATTACAGTACAAACTAACACAAACCAAAATGTAATGTTTGATACAAGAGAGTATAAACATTTTGATTATGGATATGCAATGACTACATTCAAGGCACAAGGTATTACTGTTGATAATGCTCTAATCGTACATGATAGCACACAAAAAAACTCCAACACTCGCAATAAAATTTATGTAGATGTAAGCCGTGCTAAAAAAAGCGTAAAAATTTTTACTGATGATAAGGAAGCTCTAGTCAAACAAGCTAAGCGCTTCCAACAAAAGATTACTTCATCAACTTTCACGCCATCCATTGCTAAAGGCAAAGAAAGGAAGATTATACATGTCTCAAAAGAAAAATCTAAGGAGATCTAATGGAGAAGGCACATTCTTTCAAAGCCAGGGAAAATGGCGAGGCCAATTTAGTATTACCAAGGATAATAAACTAATTCGCCGTGCTTTCTCTGGAAACTCAAAATTAGAAGTATATAAATTAGGAAAACAATGGATAGAGGCTACACAGCAAAATACTTCTATTTTCTCATCTAAAAATACAAAACTAAAAGACATCTGTAACTACTGGCTACAAGATGTAAAAAAAGTTAGTGTAAAGCCTAAGACATTTCAAAAATATGACTCTACACTGAGGCTATATATACTTCCCCTCTTAGGTGAAATAAAAATAGTTTCAATTACGCCACAACAAGTACAAACAGTTCTAAATAACTGGAGTAATGGAACATTGAAAGGTAAAAAAGGACATATCATATCTTCCAGTACCATACGTTGCACTAGACGTTATCTTTCAGAACTATTTGAGTATGCCGTAAATATCGGTTTATTATTAAAAAATCCTATTAGATTAACTAAACCACCTAGATTAATAACTACAGAAATTCATACCTTATCACTCGATGAGATTCATCAACTTACAAGCACAATGAAACAACAAGTCAGTAATAATATATCCTCGCCTTATAGGATTAATTATTATGCATCCTATATCGCAACAAAAATTGCATTAGGAACAGGAATGCGGCTAGGTGAAGTATTTGGACTATGCTGGGACTGTGTTGATTTAATCCACGGAACTATCTCAGTGCGACGAACAATACAAACAGGTACTAAAGGACAAGTCTTTCAAGATACTAAAACCAAAACTTCTCGTCGCTGTATCCCTATCAGCCAAGAGTTACAAAGTGAATTAACTACTTACAAAGAGTTCCAATCCAATTATGCTAAAGAATTAGGAGATAAATGGGCTGATTCATATGGAGTTGTTATCTCAGGTACCTTTGGGAAAATTCTATCAACCAGTAATTTCAAATCCAGATATTTTATACCAATATTAAAACAACTAGACTTAGACCATATCACATTTCATGATCTCCGTCATACCCATGCTACACTTCTACTATCTCAGAAAATAAACCCTAAAATAGTTCAAGAAAGACTAGGACACTCTACAATTACATTAACCTTAGATACCTATTCACACTTAGTACCAGATATACAAAAAGAAGCCGTTAAAGCTTTAGATAATTTAGGAATATAGGGCATCTATTATATTCATAGTACTATAAAATCTTTACTTAATCAGGTTAACAAGCCTCCCACTCCAATAAAACTTTTGCAACTTATTATCTACAACAGCCCAAACTCCATTAGATTCATATAATTTAGCTGCTGTAAGTAAATTCTCTTTCCGTATATTTTTCTCTATTTCTCGTAAAAATCTACATATTTTATTGTATGTCATAACATCTATTGAGGATTCCCCAGAGCAGGTTATCCCCATTGTAGCCGTCGTCATTACACAAATTTTTTTTTGCTCTTTTTTATCATATACTTCATCTATTACATTTACATGAGATTTGCGAAGTTCGCCTCTTTGATGATCATTAAAATTTACTTCTAGTTGTGCCTCAGGAAAAACACTTAACATCTCTGGCCAATTATCATAAATCGTTTGAAGAAGTTTTTGTCTAGACCAAGGCGAAGGATTATGATGGTATAAACCAAGTACTCTAATCTCATTAACTGTATATAGTAAAAAGAGCAACTCGCCTGTTCGCTCTATAAACCGAGGATTATTTATATGCGGTTTCTTTCCTAAGTGAATATGAAGTATATTCCAATCATTAAACATTAAATCTTGTTGACGATCAAGATTTATACTTTGTGTTGATAGATAAGGAATTATATCTCCCCCCTTGGATAAATACTTTAATACACTTTCAACTCGTTTTTTGAATTTCTTTGGAATTTTAATATTTCTAGCGTAAGAAATAACCTTTTTATTTCCAACACCTATTTTTCTATAAAAATTTAAGATTCGAATAACAGCT
>NZ_QSDY01000088.1 GCF_003463825.1 Veillonella sp. AM51-8BH | reverse complement strand
ATTTACTATTAAATTAGATTGTTTTTATTGATTTATTACCTATATAATAGATATAAAAAGTCAAATATATAGTAAATATAAAAGTCAAAAATACAGTAAAGGAATTTAATTTATGATATCAAAAGATCAGAAAATTATCGATTGCAAAACAAACAACAACCCCTCTATCATAACTAGTGATACTAATAAAGAGCTAAAAAAGCAGATAAAAGACATCTCGCAACAAGTATTAAAGCGTAATTATGACCTATATAAAGCATTGGAGAATAAATGAGTACACCTAATATTCAACTCACTGTACAAGATATCTACGAACTGCACAGAGAATTAGAAGATGCATTTGTCCTCTCTTCAGGAGTGCGAGATAAGAATCTTTTAGTATCAGCTGTAAATACCCCATTTCAAACATTTATGGGGAGCGACTTATATCCCTCTCTCTATGACAAAGCAGCACAATTATGTTATGGTATCGCCAATAACCATCCTTTTACAGATGGCAATAAGCGAACTGCACTACACAGTATGTATGTGTATCTTATTATCAATGGTTTTGATATTACCGCTTCACAACAAGAAGTTGAAAACCTAATTATCAATGTGGCCGCAGGAAATATGACAAATGTAGAACTAGCACAGTGGTTAAGAGATAATACTATACAGTTAGATAAACTTTAAATATTACAAAATAACTACTGATTTATAATTTAAAATAGCAAAAAAGCGGATAGCTCATTACGAGCTATCCGCTTATTTCTTTGGTGATCCAGGAGGGATTCGAACCCCCGACCCACGGCTTAGAAGAAATGATAGATATTTTTTATACATTATAATAAAAATATATCGTATATATTTTTATTTTTCTATCAAATACTGTATATTTAATCGTTCATTTACATCCTTTACTTACTTTATTGCAACTTAAAATACCCGAATTACCTCTATTATCTATTAAATAAAATCAAAAGAAGCAATGAGCGCTCCTAACTTTTATACTTTATATTTTACATTGATTGATGAATGGAAGAATCTGTTTAATTCTTTCCACTATGCGTTTTTGTTCTGCTAATGGTGGTAATGGGATTAATAAATTTGAAATACTTTTACTATTTAATGTTTTTCCTTTAATTGCATTTCTACTATCGCCCCATTGTGTAAGAAAAGGTAAAACATAAAACAAATAATCTCTAAATGAATTATCATGATCTACATATGGCATTATGGATATAATGGCCTCATTATGTACAGCATCGCAATCCAGAATAGATGTTCTTCCAACAGTAAGTTTAAAACTCATGAGTAAAGTTCCAGCTTTAGAAATACTAGAAAATTTATCGTCTAAAGCCTTTTTAGAAACCATTTCTTTAGTTTCTTTTATATAACCATAATCAGACATATCTGCAATAGAAACCCATGGAAAATCATTTCCCCACCATTCAGATTCACCCCGTGGAGGTGTCTTACCTATAGAGAAATTGATTAAACTTCCTAATCTTACCCATTTCCATGTGTCAGGTAGTTTAAATGGAATCTCTTCATCTGTAATTTTAGAAAGCAACATTTGTTTTTTTAATAGTTTTTTCTCCACTAATAATTTCTTTTTTTGCTGGATCTCTTCAAAAAACGTTTCACTTATTCCATCTTCTGATAGTTGAGTCGAAAGTTTTCCTTGAGTTGCAGCTTTAAGTATAGATTTTTGAATATCATTAGGAAATTTTTTATTCAAATTTTCGAGCTTGTCCCAAAGCTTTTCATACTGGGTTATAAGCGAAAACAACTCTTCTATTCTAGCAACAATACGATATTGTTCTTCACGAGGGGGCAGTGGAACATTAATACTGCGTAATCCCATCGCTGATAAGCCTTTAATTCCTATGCCTTTACCTAAAATATGACCTTTATGCTTGAAATACATCATAACATAATAAAAATACTTAACACAGATATTGATATATGGCCTTAATCTATGTATATGATTTTGAATACAATAGCTTTCTGTTAAATTCCAAATAGCACTTCTACCTACATCGCCCCCTTCAAGAACCAGTAAGTCTCCATATTTTACAGAATACTTTTCTATCTCATCGACTGTATAATACATCTCTTTTAGATTTGTCAGGTCAAAATAATCCCAATAAACATTAGAAGTCGTAATATACTTATGTTTTTCCCCCTTTGTGTTCTTAGCATTCAAAGCCTTTCCAGATACATGTGAAAAAAGCTCTCCTAAACGGCACCATTTCCAACTATCCGGAATACAAAAAGGAATCTCATCTTCTACAATAGCAGCAATCGCTTTTCCTCTTTTAAGCTTTCCCTCTTTGATAAGTTTACACTTTTCATCCTGAATTTCTTGATACAATTTCTCTGCATTACCTTCTTGCCGCCTCTGCTCTACAAGTTTTCCTTCAAAGGCATATTGCAAAATACTTATTTTTAACTGGTCTGGTGTCATTACTTATCTCCTCCAGGAAGCAACGCTTCAATTTCAATAAGTATCCGATCTATCTCGGTGTTTATAATAGCTCTATGATTCTTATAGTTCTGAATTGTCTCTTTAGGTGAAAGTACTATTTCTTCCTCTTGAGGATACCCACAAAGATCTATATTACACCCCTGTTCATTTAAAAGATAATCCGCACTAAAATTCTTTGCCTTTGGCCCATCTTCTAATATGATTTCTTTTCTATCATACCACCAAGCAACTATATCATTAAAGTGTTCTATTCTAATAGGTTTAGTCTTAGAAAAATGTTTATAGCCTTCTGGCATATCTAGGCGATAAATCCAAGTATCCTGAGTTTTCCCAGAATTATCAAAAAATAGAATATTAGTTGTTATAGGTGTATAAGGGCTAAAAACACTAGATGGTAACCTAACAATAGTATGTAAGTTGAATTCTTTTAATAATTTTTTCTTTATATTAATTTTGGCGTTATCTGTCCCAAATAAAAAACCGTCAGGTAAAATCACTGCTGCTCGACCATACTTTTTTAAACGGTACATAATAACTACTATAAATAGATCAGCAGTCTCAGAACTAGTTAAATCTGCAGGAAAATGGCTTTTAACATCAGCTTTTTCCGCACCACCATAAGGTGGGTTCATCAAGATTACATCAAATTTATCTCTATCAGTATAATCTAGTACATCCTTTAATAAGGAATTATCATGAAACATTCGAGGAGTATCCACATCATGAAGCAATAAATTAGTAATTGCTAACATATATGGGAATTGTTTTTTTTCTATTCCATAAATAGATGATGAGTATGCTTCTTCATCTGCCACGGTTTCTACTTTTTTATGTAATTCTTTCAGCCAACTTATAAGAAATCCACCTGTGCCGCAAGCAAAATCAGCCATAACCTCACCCACTTGTGGATTAATCATGGCTGCCATAAAATCTGTTACGGCACGTGGTGTATAAAATTCACCACTAGAACCAGCACTCTGCAATTCTTTCAGAATGGTTTCATAAATATCACCAAATGCATGACTTTCATCATAATCACTAAAATCAATATCATCAATTACATTAATAACCTGTCTTAGTAAAACCCCATCTTTCATATAGTTATTAGCATCAGCAAATGTTGTTTGCACAATAGATTTTTTTATTGGTGTATTAACATCTACAGGTAATCTTTTTAGAGTTGGAAATAATGTATTATCCACAAAGTTTAATAAAGCATCCCCTGTTAGTGCTTTACCTGATTTATCGTCATGTGCCCAATTCATCCACCGACATTCTTCTGGAATTATAGATAAATAATTATCCTCATTCATTTCCCACTCTAATTCTTTAGCATTATACACTTTTAAAAAAAGCATCCATACAATTTGCTCAATACGCTGTGCATCACCATTAATACCTGCATCATTACGCATAATATCTCGTAATCGTTTTATAAAACCTGACAAGTTACTCATATTTATATAGCTCCATTATTATAAATTGCATTTTGCAAGTCGGCTACTGCACTCACATAGCCCTCTTTTCCTCCAAAATAACCAACTATTTTTGTAGGTTTCCCTAATTTTATAAATGGATCAAGACGTAAAACCCCCATATTTACTATTTCGGTAATACCTTGATTTTTATATTTATCTAAAAGTACTTCTAGCACTTCTCTAGCAGGCCCATTGTATTTATTAAAGAAATCTTGTTTTTTCACACCATCCGCACGCTCTTTCCTAGTCAATGGTTTCTGATTAAAAGCTATATAACAAATAAAATCAAAATCATCAACGTCTTCCATTTTCTGTTCTTTCTTGATTCTTTCTATATCAATTCCATGTTGTAATAGCAATTTTTTTATTTTATCTTTTTTAGGATCATTACGCCACTCTTCAATAAAAAGATCTAATGTAGCATATTGACCTAAAATATTTTCTTTTGTATAATCCACAACACTTTCTATTTGTAAAAGTTTGCCAGTAGGATCATATATAGAAACTGTTTTATGAGTTACCTCAACGCTACAGCCATTTTTATCCACTATAGGTTTAATCTTTGTATCAACTGGATTATCTGGGCGGTCTTTACCTGTCGAATCTTTATCATCACCTGCTGGATTAGGTTTATATCCATCAACAATTTCAATAGGTCCATCCCAATCTGGATCTGCAAAAAGTCTTGTCACATTCCTAAAATCCATTACAACAAAATGTGTTTTACCATCTTGCTCTCTAAGCCTTGTCCCACGACCAATAATTTGTTTAAATTCTGTCATTGATCCAATCATTTCATCTAGAACAATTAGTTTAGTCATCTTACAATCAGCACCAGTAGAAAGTAGCTTTGACGTAGTAGCTATTACTGGATAGAGCGAAGATACGGAAATAAAATAATCTAGTTTACTTTTCCCATAATCATCACTACCAGTAATCCGAACACAGTAATCAGAGTTATCTTTCACCATATCAGCATTATGATTTACTAAAGCGATTCGCATCCTTTCTGCTGCTTCTTCAGTAGGACAAAAAACTATAGTCTTCGCCATTCTATCAGTAGATTTTAAATATTTAGTAATTTCAGCTGCAACTTGGTCTGTTCTATCTTCAAGAATAATATTGTAATCATAATCTGAATTATTATAAATTCTATCCTCAATCTCATTACCATATTTGTCTCTTTGCCCTTTAATTGGCCTCCATCCATCACCAATATCAGTTGTAATATTAATAACTTTAAATGGCGCTAAAAATCCATCTTCTATACCTTCTCTTAAAGAATACGTATAAATAGGCTCACCGAAATAATAGCAATTAGAAACATATTTAGTTTCTTTTGGTGTCGCAGTCATGCCAATTTGTGTAGCTGAAGAGAAGTATTCTAATATTCTTCTCCATCTAGATTCATCCTTTGCTGAACCTCTATGACATTCATCAACTATTATTAAGTCGAAAAAGTCCGGTTTAAACAACTCAGAAAAATGTTCTTTATCATCTTCACCAACTAATTGCTGATATAGCGAGAAATACACTTGATAAGATGTGATTGTATTAGGATCATCTTTTGCTACATTAATCTTATGAATTAACTTTTCTAATGGCGCAAAGTCTTGTTGAATAGACTGATCAACTAAAATATTTCTATCTGCTAAATATAAAACTTTACGCTTCATTCCACTTTGAAGCAATCTGTAAACAATCTGGAATGCTGTATATGTTTTTCCTGTTCCAGTTGCCATCACAAGAAGAAGTCTATTTTTTCCTTGGGCAATTTCTTCTACAGCTCTATTAACAGCAACCCTTTGATAATATCTAGGTGGATATGTATTTTTACTTGAATAATAAGGTTCATCAATGATTTTTCTAACATTATCACTAAGGCCTTTACCCTCATTCGAGTTAGTAGTAAATCTTATTAATAGCTCATCTTCAGAAGGGAATTCCTCCAAAGAAAGTTCTCGTTCTTTCCCTGTTAAATAATCATGTTCATAAAATCCATCTCCATTTGAGCTATACGCAAATGGTACATCTAACATCTCAGCATATTGCATAGCCTGTTGAAGTCCATGGGAAACACTGTATTTATTAGATTTAGCTTCTATTATAGCTATAGGCTTTTGTGGATTTATATAAAGTATATAATCTGCTTTTTTAGCTTCAGATCTAGATACTCTATTTCCACGAAGATTAATCATTCCATCCGTAATCCGTGTTTCCATAGAAATTTTATTTTTATCCCATTTAGATTCTATTGCTGGATTAATATATTGAAACTTTATATCTTCCTCAGTCATTTCATTTTTAGGTCTCATTATACTCATATTCAATCCCCTAACATATAGTTTTTAAGACATTATACTCATATTCAATCCCCTAACATATAGTTTTTAAGACTAACCCCTATAAAATCCCCCAAT
>NZ_QSDY01000087.1 GCF_003463825.1 Veillonella sp. AM51-8BH | reverse complement strand
ACTTCTGTATATTATTTTCATCAAGTTTAAGTAGATCTTTATAAGTATTAATATTATTACGCTCTAAAAAAGTTAATACTCTTTTAGGTATCTCTAATGTTGGAAAATCGTATTTCCAATTAATTATAGTTGTATCCTTTGCTAAACGGATACCATTATATTGGTACATATAATAAACTTACGCCTCTCTTACACAGGAGCAATCCACATATCATCATCTTCTTCCGTTTCTTCTTGCTGAGTAGTAACTTCTAAAACAGGAAGATTTGCCACTTTATTTGTTTCACTCATCGGAGCAATAACATCTGTACTCTCTACAGGCAAAATAACTACATTATTATTGTTTTCAGTAGCTTCTATCGGTCGCTCCAATTCAGTAATCTCTACATCTTGATTTTCCTCTTTAGCCGTAGTTAAAGAGGTATCATCTTCAGCTTTATCATTTACAAATGATACTTTATGAGAGTTAGGAAGATTTTTAATTAGAATGTCTTTAACTTCTTCACGAGTCAGAGTATCTAAATTCTGACACCACCGACCTCGTTTAAGATTTTACCAGCCTCAGAATAAGGGAAGCGGTTTACAACCATTCCCTCTTTTTCTATAAGAACTTTTACGGCTTCCAAAATACCTAATGCAATTTCTTTATTAGAAATAATATTACTAGATAAAAGAGCTACCGCATTACCACGATACGGAGTAGACACAAAAAAGTCTATTAAATGATATGGAGCTTCTATATTTTGATCATCTCTAAAGTAATATGCCAACCACCATAAAATCGCAAGATTATGTATAGCTAAAGAGCGTTTTGCACCATTAACAAAAATAGTACGTGACTTCAAACTAGATTCTTCACGCTTTTTATTATCAGGATTAGCGATTTGGCTATTAAAAATTCCCATTTGATACGCAAGATAATCTGTATGAGCTAATGCAACCCAAATCTTTTCCATTTCAGCTTGAACTGGAGTTAGTACCTTAAGGCTCTCCCATACACGTCTGATATTACGTCTTACAATATCCGCATCATATTCCTTAGGTTCAACCTCTAATGGTTCATATTCGTACTCGATACTTGTCTCTATCACATTATTAGAATCAGAAAATACAGACTTTAACTTATCCATTTCATTACTTTTATATAGATAAGCATACTTTACAAGGAATTCGTTTTTAAACTCTTTCAAGAATTCATCCGTTACATATTTAATATATCTAGTCATTTACTTCATCTCCAGCAAATTTATCATGTACACTTTTGATTAACGGACAATTCAACAAACGCTGAGCTATAACTAATGTACTTTCATTATTTAGATTAATTCCTTCTTGCGTTAATAATGCATCTATAGATTGATACCAATCCAAATCTTCTGATACATTCTTATTCTTAATTTCTGATAACACAAAAGTTAATGCAGGAATAAAGAAGAGTGAAATAAAATACTCTTTAGATTGAATGCTATTCCCACAATGTTTATATATAGAAAATACCTCTGTAGGAAGATTTAAAACAATAGTATCTCCGCTCAACTCTACATTCATATATGGCTCGTTATGAGGTGCTACAGTAAATATAGACTCAGTTCCACTACGACCAGACTCAAGATCTATTACAACTTCTTTAGTAGGTAGAAAAGCTAAAATATCACCTTTTTTTAAATTTGTAACAGCATAGTCTTCGTCATAATATAAATCATTGAAGTTAATATTTGAATAGTTATCAATATCCGCATTTGCAATAACCATAGCATTGATTTGCAGCTTTTTACGAATATCCCCTTCAAATATAGTATTTCTTATAAAAGTTTGATCCTCATTATTAGTCCATAATTTACGATAACTACTAGCTACACCTTCTACATGAAGTGCATAACGAGCATTACCAGAGTCTACCAGTTCTTTTAAGCCTTGATTATCAAGTTTAAAATCAGCTGCAACAGAAATAACACCTGAGCTTTCAGGGTTCACATTAATTTGAGCATCAAAACTATTATTATCGAGATAATCATCTAACTCAGGGGTTAGAACAGGATATGGAAATAAATCAGCCTTTAAGTTCATATGTAACCCCTTTCATCTTTACACGCATACGATCTTCAATAGTAAAATCTACAACAAATCGTTTATTGATTTCTAAGTCTTCTACACTAAACCTTTTAGAACCATGTAATTTAACTTGATTTCCACTATTTGAGCTTATTTCTTTTATAGTCTTATTATAGGCAACTCCATTCTCACCAATAGATTGGAAGGAAAAACCTAAGCGATTCTTGCGTTTAGTCGTGATACCAATTAATCGGTACATTCCATTGTCAGAATCCACATCAATAATCTTCATCTTTAAGTAATCTGGATTATTTACTTCAGTAAATTTAACACTTACACTAGGATCTCCACCATCTACTTCACCTTGTTCGCCTGGCTCATCCTCACCATGACCATATTGATTATCAGAAGAATTTCCTCCACCTTCACCTTTACGTTCGCTACCAGAGCCTGTAGAATCACCATCTCCTAACTCAATTTCAGTCATAATACGGTCTAATGTTTTAGACTCTGAAGCCTCATCAGTGACACTCGGCTTAGAGGCTTTCTCTTTAATTGCAACATTACTAACTCGAGAAGTAATGCCACTATCCTCAATCTTATCGGCATTCCCATCTTTAGGCGCCATCATAGGCAACAAATCATTTAATCCAAAAGCTTTAATAGATTCTCCATCTTCGCTACCAAAACATTCTTCAACTTTTGCTTTATACCAATGATATAAAGCCTTTAAGAATTGCTCAGATTTTTTTCTATTATTATCATCCTCACGATCAGTACTCCAATTATCATGATTAACATTTTCTAACTTTTTCAAGAAAACGTTTAATTTATGACCTGTAGCATAGAAAACACCCGAGAATGGAATGGAACCATTAATACGATTTCTTTCAAAAATAGTCATACCACTTCGTCGAGTTTGAAGAACACGTCTTGTTGGATGTTCTTCATCCAATACTAAGTACAATGTAGCTTCATCCGTATCCTCTATAAACGGATATTCTTCTACCCATTCTTCAGGAATAGAAAATCTTTTATTCTTCTCTGATGAAAGTGCTAGATAATAAGAGTATGTATTATAAAAAGTATTTCTTTCATCCGTAGAAAGATTATATTCACCAATTTTTAAGGTCTCTTTAATAGACTTCAAATAGTCTGATAATGTCAGTTGATTAATTTTTTCATCACCAACAACAACTTCAAGTTTATTATTCTGAAGAGCTACAAGAAAATTATTGAGGACCGCTAAAATAATTTTTTCTTTCCAATTTTCTATCTTCTTTAAGCCCATTACAAACAAGTCCGTACCATACTCTTGTCGATTTTGAGTAAATCTCACTGGCACCTCGATATCACTACATAAACGACCTCGTGCTTGTGTAATATAACTAGCAGTAGATCCATCAAAGGAGACTTTCTCATCATCACGATAAGATACAAAATTGATAACGCCTGCAAATTTATTTCCATCATGAGTAGACATACTATTATAAAAAACAGTACGTAAATTAGATGCAGCAAAAGGAGCAGCCTTACCAATACCTTTACTGCCTGCTGAAGTCTCATCAGACTTTTCAGAATAACCATCACCTTCAACAAGGGAAGCGAAGTTCTGATTATTTAGACCAGTTGTATTATAGTCACTAATAACTAGCATATCGATAGTCTCACTAGTTAGTACCGACTTAAAGGTCTTCAAATAATGCAGTGTATCTGCATTATTCTTCTCTTTCCAAAAATTTTCAGCCTTAGGCAAAATATCATTTATTAATTCATCTTCACCTAAAATGTCTTTTGCTTGAATCGTTTCAAATTTAAACTCAACACGAACAGGCGCATTAAGATCTTTTTGATGCGCATCAATAGAGTTTTGTAAAACCTCACGAGTTAAAGACATTGGAATATTATCTAAGAATGTTTCTATCCCTGCACCATTAGACCCAGTAGGTGTAAGACCAAATCCACCTGGGAACTCCCAATATTTCATGAATAACCCCTCATGCAACTAATAAAAATACGAGTATAATAAATTAATTATAGTACTTTTTCATATTTTTTTCATCTGAAATAAATTGTAACTAGTTATAAATAGATATTATTTACAGACTAAAGTCTTAAAATATAAAAAGCTCTACCTTAAACAAGGTAGAGCTTTTAAATTATGCAAGTACTTCTACAACTTGAACATTATGGGATTTCAAGAGAGATATTACATTTTTATCATCTTCATAAAAGCATAACTGATTTTTTTCACAATGAAATACGTGACAAAACTCTTGAATACCATGACATATATCATCTTGGCTTTTATCACTAAAACGAATGTATGTATAATTAGTAATATCGTTATAATCTAAAATTTTCTTAATTCTGATTGGATCTGCAGCCGTCCATAGTCCGACCATATTTGGCCCCACCTTTCGTAATAGTTGGTGTAAATCATCATTAATACTGATAAGATATAAATTTTCACCTACATATATTTGCTTTAACCGTATAATAGCAATCATCTCTTCATCCTTTAAAAATGGATACCATGAAGCAATTACTGTTCTCGTAATACGTTTACAAGGTGATAATGGTTTCAACCCCAAAGAAGATAAAGCAAATATATATGCTTTATTATTTAATTCATTAGTAAAGAATAATGTATTGTCTATGTCGAGTATATGAAACAAGGATTCCTCCTAATATGTTATTAGAATAAATTATCTTGCTTTGTACTATTCACTCTTTCTAAAGAGCTAATTCTATATTTTGCTATTTCATCAATGGTGATGAAAGCAGGATTCTTTCGAGCAGCTTTCGCTAAAACTTTTACACTACTAGCCTCAACAAATTGTTTGTTTAATTCCATTTCATCAACATGACTATCTCGCTTTTCATCATACATAACACAAGTTTGATGCTTGTATTTCAATGCTTTATTCATAGCGTGCCTAGCACCACTATCGCCCTTATGTACAGCATAACTAGCTATCAAAATCACTGCTTTAGCAAACATAGCTTGTAAACGATCACGATCAATAAAACGCTTAGCCATCTCAAACCTAGGATTACTTGGCGGTGCATAGTATTCACTAATAAGTAATCCACCAGTTTCTACAATCTGTTTTGCTTGCTCTACATGATCTTTAGGTAAAACTTGGTCTATTGGTGAGGGTAATATAGCAATTGTTTTGCCTCCTAGTCGCATACACTCTTCATGAGCAATGACATCACAACCTTTGGCAAGACCACTAACAATTACTTGCTGTTTTTTTACTAGCTGTGAAACAATCTTTCGTTCTCGCTCTTTAATACTTTCACTAGGGATCGTATGTCCAATGACAGCAACATTATTATTTAAATGATGTAATAAAGAAATATCCCCTTTATAGAACAACAAATATGGTCTATCACCCTTCGCTGTAACTGTTGAATTAATAACAGGAAACTCCTGATCAAATATACAGATTACTCCATCAAGTGCTGTATTATCCGCTATCTCTTTAGTTAATTGACTAACCATATTATTTACATTAGTGTCACTCTCTATGTAGCTAAGAAAGTTAGCCTTAGAAGTAAATTGTTTATGAAATTGTGCTCTTGAAGATATAGTACCTACTACTTGGGCTGCCCATATTTTAAGAGCTATATCGCTAATCTTCACAGTCTTACCTCTTTATCAACCAACATATTAATTATTATGTTGCGTATATCCTATCACATATAATATAACTCGTTCAGCGCCAGCCTTATATAATGCCTCAATACAATCCTCATCTACGTTTACTGTTTTTGTGTAAATATCATCAACTAATATAATTGTTTTGCCACGTACCTTATCTGCATCAATATGACAAGTGGCCTTTGTAATCCCCACATAAGGAGCATGTCCAGTATTATAAAAACCAGCTAAAAATTTATGAAGATGTGTTGTTTTAGTATCTGTATGACGCTTAATACATTCAGTACCATCTATAATGTTAGGATATCCATTATTACGCAACACTCTAACACAATCTTGAATTGTCAATCTAAAACCTAATTGAGATGGATTTTTAAACACTTTAGAACGAGGTACTACTACAACTACCACCTCATCTAGTTCTCGTTCAGCTATGATAGCGGGTAAATCTTTTCGAACCCGATCATACACTTCTTGCCGAGCTGCTTCAATTTGATAGTTACTATAATGGTTTAGCATATTTTTTAGTGTATTCAAAAAATCTGGATTTCCAGGTTTTTGATACCCCAAATATAGTTGATGAAAATAACCTAAAGTATGACGAGATAGGTAATCATTTTTTCTTAAAGTAAAACGTTCCATAGAAAACCTCCATATATATAATCCCAATAAATAAATGCCTAAATACAAACAACTTTTATTA
>NZ_QSDY01000086.1 GCF_003463825.1 Veillonella sp. AM51-8BH | reverse complement strand
ATTATCTATAAAGAACAATTGATATTAACACTAAATTCCCTTACCTAGAGTATATCACTTATATAGTAACAATAGTAGGTAATTTTTCATTTAATTTTCATTAAAATTATATGAATGAAAAAGATAGCATTACTATTCAATTTGTGTATTCAGTTATCAAAATTATTACTCAACAAAAATCGTATTTGTACGTCTTACGAGGTTGAGCATTTTATCACGAACCGTTGCAGATTCTTCTAAACGGTGCTTGCCACCATACCAAGCCATTGGAGCGCCTGCTAAGCGGAAGGTAATCTTACCATATACACCGCCAGAGCTGTGTTCCGGTTTGTTATAGCCCATATCGACAGACACACGTGGTGTGAGCTGTAACTCAGAGCCAACGCGCAAACCATTCTTATCGGCCTGACGTTCTTGATTCCAATGGTATCCTTCTACATAGACTCTAGCCCAACGAGCATTTTTGAAAGTCTTACCATATTCAACAGTATAACCATTGGCCACCCGTTCCAAGGTATGTAAATTTACATCTAGGACGCGTTCATCAGAAGCAGAACCGTACCAGTTGAAGCGGAACTCGCTTTCACCAGACATATATTCAAGACCTGCACTGAGTCGATCATGGCGATTCAAGAACCGGTGGTCATAGAATAGATGTGCCCCATAAAGGCGACGATCATCCTTGGAAATACGACGATACCCAACGCCTATGTTGAGGGTAGTACCGGTGTCCGACGCACGAGAAATGCGCTGCTGCGTAAACCACACATCGCGAGACGAATTATCGTAATGACCTAATGGTTGAACAGTCTCCACCGAATAGAGTGGCTTCCACCCTTCTTGGAACTGAAAACTCAATGTAGTGCGTCGCATCCATGGTTTACCTTTAGCACCGTACATCGCATTGGACACATTAGACATGGCCACGGCATTAATGGCGCGGTTCACGGCATCCACATTGCTATACTGCACGGTCTTAGTATCTTGACGATCCATGACGAGCGGACCACCTTGGCCAATCACATGGTCTGGCGTAGCAGCAGGCGTAATGTGAAAGCCTTCAGATGCAGCCTTCATGCGTGCTGTTTTCTCATCGGAGTTTACCTTACCCTCAGTATTTACATGAGTAGTATCATCTATACGAGCCGCTGCCTTTATAGAACTATCTGTTTTTACAGACACTACGCCCATATCTGTATGTAATTGTTGTTTTTCTGCCTCAGCTGTACCCACACAACACAATAGGGCGCTCAAGGCGATACACACAATACGTTTCATTACTCTCTACATTTAAAATTCATGAACAACAAATGAAATATGTATAAGTGTATCGAATAATGTATATGCATGTCAAGACAAGTAGTCACTAGAAACGTATTATTTTACTATTATATGTATATAAAAAAAGAGGTAATAACAATGTTATTACCTCTTTCATATCAAAACTTATTTTTCATTAAGTTTTTGCACAAGCATATCTACTGTTTCTTGTAGTTTTTTGTTTTGTGCTTCTAGTGTATCCACACGTTGTTCTAGTGCGTTATAGGATGCAGGGGAAATCTTAGCCAATGTCTTATTTTCACCGAATTTATAGGACACACCTACATTGGCCATCAAATCACCACTTACAGTTGTACCTGCAGTGAGAAGTAGGTTTTCTTTTGGATAGTAACCTACGCCAAGGGCCAATGCATTTTCGCCTTTATAGTGACCATAGCCACCCATAACTTGAACCTTGTGGTCTGGATCAAATTGTAGTGGATGTAATGCAGCTAGTGCTGCAGCACGAGCATCACCCCGGTTGGATTCTTTTTCCACGTGGCGCACATCGCGGTGCAATACATCAATTTGTTGGTTTGTGCCATATAATTGGGATCCGTTAACTGCATCTGTAGAGTCCGCAGTAATACGACCTGCCGCTACATGAGTAATGGTGCGTTCTTGACCGGCTGCACCAACGGATACAGTAGACACAGGAGCCGTACCAGCGAATTTTTCAGTAACACCATTATTATAAGTATAACTAGGAGTGCTCACTACATCACTACTTTCAGCAGTAGAATTATTACCTAATACAACGGCATTATCTAGAGATGTTTTCACATTATTACCAACTACGAATGTATTATTCGCACTCACTTGGTTCTTGTTACCTATACTGTAAGAGTTATCGCCCTTAACAGTGTCCACATTATATGTACCTACACCAAAGGCGCCGGATTGGTTACCTTCAATCTTGTTGTATGCACCAATAGCGGAGTTCTTATCGCCTTTAAAGATGACGCCATGACCCATACCATAGTTAAAATCACCATTTACAGTAGAGTTAGAACCGATTAATACAGTGTTATTCCCCTTACTACCGCCAGCTTGAGATGCACCGAGCCATACGTTTTTATTACCTTCAGAGCCAGCTCCTGCAAAATAACCTACCGCAATTGTATCGGAAATAGTTGAGTTATAACCTGCTGCAAAGTTACCTAAAAAGTTATAGTCACCTTTACCACCTACAAAGCTCTTAGCACCTAATGCTACATTGCCGCCACCTTGAGAACCATTTAAGGCAAGACGACCGATGGCAATATTATTACCCTTTGCATTTGGATCCCCTGCATGGGAATATGAATCGCTGTTAGCTGCCCCAGTTTGACCACCGAGATGTACATTGTCTGAGTTGGTGAAAGATGACCAGCCTTGTAGACCAATGTTATAAGTGGCACCACCAGAGGAAACAACAGGAATATCTGCTGCTTGTACCAAGCTAGCAGAAGATATGGTTAAAACTCCGAGTACTGCTAATAATTGTAGTTTCTTTGCGTGATTCATAATCATACGCCTCCCTTGTTATACTACAAAACACTTCCCCTTCATTATACCCTCATGATTACTACGATTAAATTATACTGCCATCGAAAAAATATGTAAATAACATAAATAATAATTCATAAAGAATAGATCAGATAATATAATTAATGAATAAACAAACCCCCGTAGAATTTGTTCCTACGAGGGCATTTGTTTTGAAAAAAAAGAGGTAACGGCCTATGCCGTTACCTCTTTCATAGATATATAGTTGTATATACCGATTAGCGGATGCGTTTAACGCGGTTATTACCATCGCGCATAGCTTCTTTCAAGCTGTAGATTACCATTTCATTCATGTAGAAACGCAATTCATCATTAGACATGTTAGCTGTATTCTTTTCAAGAATTGCCAAAATTTGGTTTTCATATTCAGCTTTGTTCATGTCAGACACAGTTGTGTGGTTTGTGAAAAATTCTTTGTAATCTAAGTACAAGCGATCTAATGCTACGCGAGCATAGCTATCTTTTTTATAGCGATGGCTTGTAATGTACCAGTCACGACGAACATTCATGTAGTACAACACGTTATTAGTATAACGTTGTTGACCAGACATTACGCGATTGTCGTCTTTGATTAAAGCATTGCTCATTCCCAATTGGAATGCTGCAAATTCAGATACTACAGCTTTTACCTCTTCACTAGGAACAGCAAGAGAAATTTCTTGTTGTTCTGCAGTCAAAGGAGCCGCAGGTTGTTCAGGCATCATCAAAGGATCTTGTGCCGCATGTACTTGGCCAGCAACACATACAGAAGCAATTGCCATAATAGGTAATAATTTAATTAGTTTCATAAGTCTCCTCTCTCGAAGTGCCCTCCCCAGAGCTACTTCATTTATCATGTAATAGATATTATCTCTTGAGGAACTTTTATCCCCATAGAGACCCCCATACTAAGCATGGTAAATTTATTAATACAGTGTGCTTCAATCAATAATGATTCTAGTAGCTTACATTTTCATTAGTATACACGATATATCGTATTTCGTCTATATAGTTTTTCATTAAGGTTAGAAGAAAAATGCATAGGTGGCTATATAGTTAGTTCTATGCTCCATACAATAAAAGCCTCCTAATAATAAAGTCACGACTCTACTATTAGGAGGCTATATATGTTAGCTATTGTACAAAAGATTATTTAATAAATCTACACTTAGAACTTATGTGTGAAACCAGCATTCACGCCCCAGTCTGCTTGGTAGTCACCAGACAAACCTGTGGCAACGTCAGCGAATACACTATTGTTGCTATTGAAACCATAACGGCCGCCGAATGCAAGTTCAGTCCAAGTACCTTTAAGGTCTTGCTCTGTTAATTTCGCAACACTGCCACTAGCAAATGCGGTTTTTACATTGCCTGTGAAAGCATGACCTGCTGCAAAACGTGTATAAAGGTTACCATTGCCAAATTGTTTACCCAATTCAAGGCCGATTTTACCAGAAGTGCTATTTACAGCAGATTGGTTAACAGATACATTGTCTACATTGAAGTTACGGCCACCGAAGTGTGTAAAGTTCAATTGTGCTTGTGGTTCTACATAGAAACCGTTATCGTATTTCAATGTTTTGCCATAGCGAACACCGATGCTGTACGCATTAGATTTTGTATCGCCAGACATAGCTTCACCAATTTCATTACGAGCTGTGAAGTCATTAGATACGCGACCAACTTGAGTTTCTACATGTACATATTGATCTTTGCCAAGGTCTTTCAAACCATAAGCACCTACGGAGAAGGATTTAACCTTGCCGGAACCATCGAATACATAGTCTTCAGAACCGCGAAGGTAAGATACTTGACCACCTATAGTCCAACCACGGCTGATTTTAGCATCATAACCGCCTTGGATGCGTGTATAATCTGTAGCTGTGTCGATACCGCTGCCAGAGTAGCTGTATTTACCGCCACCGATGCGAGCCCAAATACCAGTTGGTTCACCTTGTTGCAATACACGAGGACGATACATATCGTCAGCTAATGTACGCCAAGCGTTGATATTTCCTACTACAGCAGAACGAATACCACGCATATGAGGTGTATCATAAGCGCCACGAACAACAGGACTAGGATTTACTGGTGTAGGTGCTGGTGTTACAGGTGTAACTGGTTTTGGATCTGGAGTCACTGGTGTAACTGGTTTTGGATCCGGAGTTACAGGTGTAACTGGTTTAGGATCCGGAGTCACAGGTGTAACCGGTTTAGGATCCGGAGTCACTGGTGTAACTGGTTTTGGATCTGGAGTTACAGGTGTAACTGGTTTAGGATCTGGAGTCGGTGTAGGTTTTGGTTCTGGCACCACATAGGAGCCTTGGCCATTACCATCTTTCCATGTAATAGCCCCTTCTTTTTGGTCTGTAGTCAACGCTTTTTTGTAACTAGACACGATGCCTTTAGAAGCGATGGATACAGTACCAGAAAGGTTTCTTTCACCGTTTACATAGTTTTCATAATAGAATTTGTGGGCTAAGTTATCTAAAATCTTGTTTACATTGCTTTCAGAAGAAGTATCGAGATGATCACCTGTTACATAGCCATGCACGGCAGAGCCAGTCGTAGCAGATTTTACGATGAAGTTACCACCCTCAATGTCAGCTGGATCAAGACCATTTTTCTTAGAACCTTGTTTACCAAAGTTTAAACCAGTACCATCGCTCATATCATATATAACGTTAATATGGCCATCTAGTTTATTCACATGAATGTCGCTGCGAGAATCTTGGGAAATACGGCTGAAACCTTCGCGCGTACGAGTACCTGTGAGGTTGTTAATACTACTGCGTTCTGTTTTACCATCAATTTTGAAAGATTCCAAGCCGCCCATGCTATCATGGCTCCACATGCCACCATCAAAGGTCATGTTGATTTCGCCACCTTGACCCTCTAAGGTGTTCACAGCTTTACCGGAGAACTGGTTAGGACTGTTATGTGCACGACCAAGGCCAATATTAATCACAGATGGTTGCTGTTCTTGATGAGGAGGCATCATTTTATCAGATACCAGTACATCACCTTGCATATTAAACACTTTGTGTTTTACAGTACCCGCATCATCAATGCCGAGATTAATTTTACTATTATATGCAAACGCTACTGGATATGGAGACTTCCATGGTGCAGTAGTCACGTCCATAATCCCGCCATCCACTTGAATGGAACTGTTATTTAGCATGCCTGTAATGAAAGCTGGTTGACGATAGCGTTTAGGCAATTGAGATGCATCAGGAGTATCCAAAGATCCAATGGTAACTTGACCACCATCAGATGCGACTACACCATTCGCAGTCGTATTACCTGTACTTTCAAATTTGCTATCTGCAGTAGTTGCAAAAATACGTCCATCGGAATTAAGACCTGCTGCAGCCCATGTGCTAGGCATGGCCATCGTAGATGACAATAAAGTCATCATAACAGCAGATAATAAAAATTTATTTCTTGCTCTCATCCTCTTACACCTCAACCAATACTTCACTTACAATACAATCACAATTGTGAAAGCTCCTTCATAGTTAAATATATATCTGAGAATTGATTTATTAGTCTTTATTTATATGAAAAGATAGATATATACTCACTTTATTAAGAACTCACATTTAACACTTTTAAAATATGTTTAAAATATTACACTATTTTTAG
>NZ_QSDY01000085.1 GCF_003463825.1 Veillonella sp. AM51-8BH | reverse complement strand
CACTTTTTGTCCACCCTCAAACTTCTCCAGAAAAAGATTAAACCCTTATAACACTAGATATTTACTAGTGTTATAAGGGTTTTTACACACACTTTTTGTCCTATAAGCCTAAATGATTTTGTTCAAGCCAGGCGATGCATGCGGCTTTTCCTGCAGCAGGTAGCTCTTGACGTAGACGTTTTGCATCTTCTCTAAGTTTAGGAATATCGATACCCGCGTTAGAAAGTTCTGCACAATGGCCTACAAGCCAACTTTCAATGAAAGCAGGATCAGCCTCCATATGGAATTGAAGACCTAGAATATGTGTGCCTACGGAGAATGCTTGATTTGGGCATAACTCTGTTTTAGCAAGTCGTACCGCACCTTTAGGAATTTCAAATTCATCACCATGCCAGTGAAGAACTGGTACATTGCCTAGTAATGCTAGTGGGGAGGAGGCGCCTTCAGGCGTAAACTCTAGCGGGCCAAAGCCAATTTCTTTCTTACCATGCTTCATAGGTCCTACGTGACCACCCATGATACGGGAAATGAGTTGAGCGCCTAAACAGATGCCAAGTAATGGTTTCTTACTATTAATACGATCTGTAATGAATTTGATTTCATCTGTTAAGAACGGGTAAAGCTTTTCGTCATACGCGCCAATAGGGGCACCGCAGACGATGACTAAATCAGCCGCTGTTGCATCATAGTGTTCAAAATTGGCAAGGGGAGCCTCGATGTATGTTAGTTCAAACCCTCGATCAATAAGGACTGACTCTAAAATACCGGCATTTTCAAAGTTAATATGACGTACAATATAAGCTGTTTTGCTCATGGTTCCTCCTATATAGCTCGATATAACTGTATATACAATAGTAATTTCTACAAATTTTACTATCAGTATATCACATTCTATAGAATTTATTGTGTG
Source organism: Veillonella sp. AM51-8BH (assembly GCF_003463825.1). Lineage (GTDB taxonomy): Bacteria > Bacillota > Negativicutes > Veillonellales > Veillonellaceae > Veillonella. The sequence continues at coordinate 5,614 of NZ_QSDY01000085.1, read as the reverse complement.
ATGAAAATCATGCAGTATCCATTGGTGTATGGCTCTTTATCGTTGCTCCTTTAGTAGGTGGTGCGATTGCAGCTGTATTCCATCGTGCATGGTTCTCTGTAAAAGAAAACTAATTGAATCTATAACGCCTACGGAAACGTAGGCGTTTTCTTTTATTCAGTTGAATTTAAAGATTTGCTAAGATAAGTATAAGATATATCTTAAAAGATAAAGGATTAACTCATCTATCCTATAATTAGAACCTCAATGTTCATATATTATAAAGATAGTTATATTTCTGAATTTAGAATTTATAACATCTATGTATAGATAAATTTCGAAATCCTCATGATAATTTCATAAAAGATATTGAAATTTATCGAAAAGTTGTGTAAAATGAAAATATATTATTACCAAAGGCCTGTGTATTGTTAAAGGCTGTTATTGGAGGGAATTATAATGAACAAAAAATTATTAGCTTTATTGGCAGTTGCTGCTGTAGGCGTATCCGTAGCTGGCGCAACTCCACAAACTCAATTCAACAAAGGTGAATTCCAAGTTGATCTTGGTGCAGCAAATGTTGAAACTAAAACTGAAGGTTTTAAAGATGCTCACAAATGGAACTTTGATGGTAGTTTGACTTATGCTTTGTCTGACAAAACTGCTGTTCAATATGGTTACCATGGTTTAAATTCCAAACATCTTGATACAAACATGCATGAAGTAAACTTGGTTCAATCCTTGAATAAAAACTTCGCAGTATATGGTGGTTATGCACGCATCCATAATAATGATGGTGATGGCACTAACAACATTGCACAAGCAGGTGTAATTGGTAAAGCTAACCTTGGCTCCAAAGTAGAAGTTTACGGTAAAGCTGGTTTAGGTACTAAGAAAACTACCACTTGGGAAGCTGGCTTAGGCTACAAAGTAAACGAAGACTTGGATATCAACGCTGGTTACCGTTATATCAATACACAAGATGCTGATACTGAAAACGTATCCTTCCAAGGTCCTGTAGTTGGTTTGTCCTACCGTTTCGGTGGTCACAAAACAGTAGCTCCTGTAGCAACTCCAGCGCCAGCACCTGTATACACTCCAGCTCCAGCTCCTGTAGTAGAAGCTCCTGTATACAAAACGCCTAAATTGGATTACTATGTACAATCCATCTACTTTGATTCCGACCAAGATGTAGCTCGTGCAGACCAATATCCAAACTTAACAGCTGCTGTAAATGCTGCTAACCAATACTCTCAAGACCAAGTTAAATTGTTGGGTAATGCTGATACTGACGCAACTCCTCAATACAACGTTGGCTTGTCTGAACGCCGCGTACAATACGTAGCTCAATACTTAGTAAACAACGGCGTATCTGCTGATCGTTTAATCGGTATTGCTAATGGCGACACTAAACCAGTTGCAACTAACTCCACTGCAGCAGGTAAAGCTGAAAACCGTCGTGTAGACGTTTACATTCATCGCTAATCTTCAATCTAATTTAGATTAGACATACAATATAGTCCACCTTCTATCATGCTCTCGTGTTCATCGGGGGACCGAGCATGTGATAAGGTGGACTTTTGTGTTATACTAAGCTTGCATACAATCGTAGGTCATACAATGTTCATTAAGTTTTGGTAATGTATGCGTTGTGAGTATAGTAAAGTAGGTTATATATGAAAAGATTTAAGTATTATAAACCGCTCATAGGGGCCATAATATTGGCGGGTGTTATGATTATGATGGCACTGCGTATCAGCGATATTGCTAATGCTATTGATGCTGTCGTTACAGCTTTTGTTCCGCTTATAGTAGGTGCTTGTATCGCATTTGTGCTAGATATTCTAGTGGTGCGTTATGAACGCTGGCTGTGGCCCAAGAGTAAAACAGGTTGGAAAAATAAAATTAGACGACCTTTAAGCCTCATTTTATCCTTTGTTACAATCAGTGCTATCGTCTATTTTATTGCTCGCATGGCGATTCCACAATTGATTCACTCCATGTCGATCATCGTGGCTTCTTCACCGCAGTTGTATACAGACTTCCAATCTTGGATGCAACACCTTACAGAAACGATTCCGATGGCATCCAATCAAACACTTATGGATACCTTGAGTGGTGAAAGTGTTGTAAAGTATACGCGCGAGTGGGGCACAAAAGGTGGTACATACCTCGTGAATGCGATGGGAACGGCCTTATCTTGGACCTTAAATATAGGCCTTGGTTTGATTTTCGCCATTTATATGTTGCTCGATAAAGAGCGCCTTATGATGCAAGGTAAACGTATTTTAAGAGCCTATGCATCTGATGAGTGGGTTAACCGTGTTAGTTATGTTACACGTGTTGCTGTTCAAACGTTCAGTAACTTCTTTGTAGGCCAGTTCATAGATGCCTTGATTTTGGGTATCATGGTTGGTATTTCACTATGGGCATTCAATATTGAATATGCCACTACAATTGCCTGTGTTATCGGCCTTACTGCATTAGTTCCATTGTTAGGTATTTATGTGGGTGGCGTGATAGGTGCAGTTATCTTACTCACTGTAAGCCCTATGGATGCACTGATCTATGTGATTATCTTAGAAGTGCTTCATCAAATTGAAAGTAACTTTATTTATCCTAAAATCGTAGGTAATTCCGTTGGTTTACCTGGTTTGTGGGTGTTTGCAGCCGTTATCGTAGGTGGTAGTTTAATGGGGGTCACTGGCATGTTGATTGGCGTACCTTTGGTGGCAACATGTTACAAATTGCTTATGACTGATGTAAACGATCGACTTGCATCGAATGAAGGTTTATAGTATATTGTCTAAATAATATATCTATTTATGTATGTTTTGTGTGCTGTTGCGTATAGCACGAAATTATAGTAATTCTAGTATACGGATGGCTTTTACCATAGGTGAAAGCATTGTATATAGTAGGAGGATATGTAATGAATAAAAAGTTGATTTCTATGGCATTAACTGGTGTATTGGCAGTTGGCGTATTGTCCGTTGCTACACCTAGTGTGGCAGATGCACGTAAAACAAAACCAGAAACAAGTACTGATATTTCTGTACAACGTGCGCCAGGGGAATCCATGGTTATGACTATGAGTAAAATTGGTACTATTTTCCAAAACCGTTTTCCTAATGCAGCACTTCATTCTGTAGAGCTTAACTCTAATGATTTGAACTATGGTTACAAAGTAGTAGGTTATAGTAAATATCATCAATATAAGATGAAAATCGACGTTATCACTGGTAATACTTCTGATATGGATGAAGGTGGCAAACCTAAGAAAGTTATCGGTGAAATCTTCAATAAAGATAAAGTCATCGAAGCAGCTCAAGCTGAGCGCGTTGCAAAACAACAACTTGGTGCTGATGCAGTCGTAAAAGGCTGGAAAATTGAAGCGCATGAAGGCAAGATTCTATACTATATGACAATGCATCAAGATGGTAAAAAGACTGTAGTTACTGTAGATGCTGAAACAGGGGCTTATGTAGGTCAATCTAAATCTAGTAAATTACCTCCTGAACCAGATCAAGGTTTCGACGGTCGTAAAACAAATATTATTTGGGATAACACCATTGATATGGGTCGTTAATCTATTTAGCGAGATTATAAATAAAGAGCTGAAGATAAAATCTTCAGCTCTTTTATTTATATAATGGTTATATATTTATTATTACCAACGGTTTTCGTAGTATACTTGTGTCCACATAATAACCTCGATTAAGGATGGATGTGGGCTCATAGTTTCACCTACAGTGATAACGGATTTAGGATCCATTTCACGAGTAATACCTTTTTCACGTAAGCGTTTAGTACGTTCAGATGCGATTTCTTCATTAATAGCAGTCAATGGAGTTACACCGCTGTTCATAAGATTTACGTAAGGTTGGAAGAGGATGGATGCTTGAGGACCTGTTACGTGCATACCGAGAATGTGGTTTGTGTCTTTGTCCACTACGATTTTAACGAAACCATCATTTACATCGCCAGGATTAATACCCATAGCATAACCTTTAGCCGTAGAGGAGTAGTAATTTTTACCAACACCTACATTATAGCCTGCTTTAATTGCTTCTGCTTCAGTAAGGCCTACGCTACCGATTTCAGGGTAGGAGAAGGTAACCTTTGGCAATGTATCATAGCGTGCCCAACGGAAATCTTCTTCGTTTTTAGTAAAGTATAGGTTGTGGGCGATAATATCAGCTTCATAGTTCGCACGATGACGGAATGCTGGTTCACCATTTACATCGCCTAACGCATAGATACCATCAACGGATGTTTCTAAGAATTCATTAGTTTTGATCCAGCCTTTTGGCCATGTTTCGATACCAGTATTTTCGAGGTGAAGCTCTTCTACAGCAGGACGAATGCCAGCTGCTACAAGGATTTCTTCTACCTTAGTCTCTGTAATTTCACCAGTGCTACGATCTTTAGTGACTACAACTTTAAGACCATCTTCTTGGCGGATTTCAACAGTGTCTTGGTTTAAGATTACGTTAATACCACGAGCTCGGTAGTTTTGAAGAAGATGTTCGGATATCTCTTCGTCTTCTTTAGGTACAAGGCGCACATTATGTTGAATGATGGTAACTTCAGTACCAGCTGCATCAAATACGTGACCAAATTCTACGCCGATAGGGCCTGCACCGAGTACTGCAAGCGATTTGTACGGTTGTTTCGGGAACTTATCGCCAAATAAACTTTCACTAGAAAGGAAGCCTGCCTCTTTTAGACCAGGTACATTTGGTATGTTGCTATAACCACCAGTACCTAGAATAATTGTTGGAGCTGTGATTTCTACGATACCAGAGCCATCGTTAAGGTGGATGTTCATAACTTTATCGGACACAAAACTTGCAGCACCGCGATATACATCTACGTTGTCATAAGCGTTATAGTAATCATAGATGCCTGCAGACTTGTCAATCATATGCCATGTACGTTTAGCTACAGTGTCCCAATCCATTGTTGCATCGCCAACATTGACACCTATTTTTTTGAACTCTTCCACCTCTTGAATGGCATTAGCTGCTGTAACCATAACCTTCGTAGGAATACAACCGCGAGTTAGGCATGTGCCACCAAATTTACCTTTTTCTATGATGGCCACTTTAAGGCCTTTTTTTTGCGCAGCGTCAGCTACGATGGTTGCACCACCTGTACCAACTACAATAATATCGTATTGTTTCATGTTGATTCCTTTCTATATATACCTACTAATAGTTATTATCATTAACTCTATTATAACACTACATTGAAGAAAATCAATATAGGCGATGGTAATTAATATAAACGTATATGGTTAATATTGATGCCTATGTTGATTTATAAAGTATGTTCTTTATATTATACAATGAATCTATTTATAAGTCGTATAGTAATCTAGTATTTATAGACTTTTAAATACAAAAACGGTCCCGAGGACCGTCTTTTGTATGATTGTACGCCGAATAGGCATGACTAAACCCCCAGTTAAACTGGGGGTTGGTAAAAATTCTTAGAGAAAAGGAAAGAACCTCCTAATGATAGAATGAAGTTGGTCTGGCAACCACAACATTTCAACATAGGAGGTTCAATGTCAATGAATGACGTAAAAAGCTTATCACATAGTAAATGGAGATGTAAATATCATATTGTT
>NZ_QSDY01000084.1 GCF_003463825.1 Veillonella sp. AM51-8BH | reverse complement strand
AGATATATAAACTACTAGTTTGTTGTTGTTGTTGAGAGTTGTGAAAAATAAATAATATATAATTTATTATGCCTTATATATTCTATAGTTTTTTTCGACCATTCATGATACCATAAAATATAAGTTTTATTTTTTATTTTAAAGGAGTGATTTTATGCCACTTATTGACTTAGCGTTAGTCAACGATGTATGGACCTTGAAACTGTCCATGATTCAAACTGTAGGCCTCGCTGTAATCACGTTATTCATTGGTACTTGGATTAACAAGCATTCCAAGTTCTTACAACGTATGTGTATGCCTGCACCAGCTGTAGGGGCTTTGCCATTTGCATTCTTAACTGCCATTCTTTCTTACTACAAGATTTTGAACATTACCTTTGAAGGTTCCCTACAAACATTCTTAATGCTTGCCTTCTTTACCACTATCGGTTTGATGGCTTCTTTGAAAGTCCTCAAAAAAGGCGGTATCTTCATTATCTTCTTCTTCCTCGCTTGTGCAGTATGGATTGTTGTACAAAATACAGCAGGTATTATGATTGCTAAAGCTTTAGGTATTGAACCAATCATCGGTATTATGGCTGGTTCCGTATCCATGATTGGTGGTCTTGGTACTGCTGGCGCCTTCGGCCCATATTACGAACAATTGCTTGGTATCCCTGGTACAGCATCAGCAGCGGTTGCAGCCGCAACATTCGGCATGGTAGCTGGTACAATTCTCGGTGCTCCTGTAGGTGAACGCATTATTAAAATGCACAAAGTTAAAACACCTTACGAAAATCCTGAGTTAATGGAAGATGAAGGCATCGACATGATCGAAGATCACGTTGAAAGTGGTGGCAAACAATTTAATTCTCAAGACCTTTTAACAATCTGTATGTGGATTGGCCTTGCATTAGGTATCGGTACTATCGTAAGTGCTGGTTTGTCTATCTTAACTCCACTACCTGCGTACATCGGCGCAATGATTTGTGCAGCTGTAATCCGTAACTTTGGTGATTTCACAAAAGCTTACAAAATCAACGATGCAGCTCTTGATGCAGTATCCAATGTAGCATTATCTCTATTCGTAACTATGGCTATCAATAGCTTGAAACTAGTTCAATTAATCGATCTTGCTTTACCACTTATTACAATCTTAGTTGCACAAATGGTACTTATCTGTGTATTTGCATACCTTATCTACTTCCTATTTGGTCGCAACTACGATGCAGTTATGCTTGGTTCTGGTGCCATCGGCTTCGGCTTAGGCGCTACACCAAATGCATTGGTTAATATGTTATCCTTAGCAAGTAAACATGGTCCATCCCCTCGTGCATGGCTTGTAGTTTCCTTGGTAGGTGCATTCTTAATCGACTTTGCTAATGCTTTCCTAATTACAACAATGGCTGGCATTCTTTACTAAAAAAAAGGACCCATTCGGGTCCTTTTTTTATGAAAAGAGCTTATTAGAATGATATGTTATCAATCTAATAAGCTCTTTTTACATTATTCTATTTAATTAAAGCCGCCCATGCATTGGCTACATCAGCAAACTCTTGAAGGGTAAAAGTCTCCCCTCTTCGTTGCCCATCGATATTGGCTTTTGCTAATAGCTCTTCGATTCTATCTTTTGATAATCCCGTTGTTTTCATTGTATTAGCAAATGTTTTCCGTCGTTGTGCAAAACCAGCTTTCACCACTCGGAAGAATAGTTTCTCATCAATAACATCAACAGGAGGCTTGTCACGCAATACACAACGAATAACAGAGCTCGTTACAGCTGGAGCCGGTAAGAAAGATTTAGGCGGTACATCAAGTACAATATCAGGCTCAGTATAGTACTGTACAGCTACAGACAATGCACCATAATCCTTTGTACCTGGCTTAGCCACCATACGCAAGGCCACCTCTTTTTGCACCATTACAACAAGGCGTTCTATGGGTAATTTACTTTCCAATAGAGACATAATAATAGGTGTTGTAATATAGTATGGCAAATTAGCAACCACTTTAAATGGTTTATGGTTCATAATGGTTGGCACATCGAGTTTCAACACATCCCCATGGACAATACGTACATTGTCATAGGAAGCCAATGTAGTATCTAGAACCTCTAATAAGCGACGGTCTAACTCAATGGCCGTTACATCAGCACCACTTTGTGCTAACCCCTGTGTCAATGTACCAATACCAGGACCTACCTCTAGTACAGGTTCACCAGGTGTCAATTCCGCAGCATGTACAATTTCGTCTACAATACCTCTCTTAATAAGAAAGTTCTGCCCTAATTTCTTACTCATTTTAATATCGAAGCGTTTACATATATAATGTACTACTTCAGGGCTTGCAATTACTGATTCTAACATCTTAACTCCTATTTTAACTATTTACAGCCTCTTCAAAAGCATCTCGACTTATACCATAGTGATTTAAACGGTATAAAAACTGTTTCCCATTGCCATAACCAATGCCTAACTTAGCCCCAATAACCGCACGGCGAGCAGCACTATCAGGCATACCTGATAACCCATGACGAACTAGATCTACCATAGAAAATTCGTTAGATGATTCCAAGGATTCTACATGTAATGTGGATAAAGCCTTTCTAATGGATTCTGGAGATGCTTGTTCTATGCCAATATCATCATTTGCAAACGCTTCATCACGAGGGACAAAAGCATGCTGTGCATTAGGGAATTTTTTTGTTAATACACGACGAATTCTCTCCCCTGCTGTATCAGGATCGGTTAATATGATAATACCTCGCTTTTCATAAGCTACACGAATCATATCAATAACACCTTTACGAAGTGTAAAACCCTCTGTAGCAATACAGTCTGCTTCCACGGCTTGTGCAATACGTTGTATATCAGATTTTCCTTCTACTACGATGACTTGTTTAAGCATAGGTCCTCCTTTATTCTATTAGTACATTGTAACATATATATAACATTGCTTAAATACTTATAATCGAGTAGTATAGGTAGTGTAATATATAAAAGGAGGCCATTATGACCTTACAACAATTAAAGTATGTCACAACAATTGCAAATATAGGCAGTATTAGTGAAGCTGCTAAGAGACTCTTCGTGTCACAACCAAGTCTAACAAAGGCTATTAAGGAATTGGAAAAGGAAATGGGCATTACCATTTTCGACCGTACCAATAAAGGGATTACTGTTTCTAAAGAAGGGGAACGTTTCCTCGGCTATGCACGCCAAGTACTAGAGCAAGCCGCTTTATTGGAAGAGCAATATAAAAGCCAAAGCGGTGGTAAAAAACAATTCTCTGTTTCTACGCAACATTACTCCTTTGCGGTTAACGCCTTTGTAGAGCTTTTAAAAGGCGCAGGTATCGATCAATATGATGTATCCTTACGAGAAACTCAAACCTATGAGATTATTGATGACGTAGCTCATATGAAGAGTGAGATTGGTTTACTCTTCTATAATGATTTTAATCGCCCTGTATTAGAAAAATTAATTCACACTAATGAATTAACATTTACAGAGTTATTTACTGCACACCCACATATCTTCATAGGCAAAAACCACCCATTAGCGAATAAAAAGGTTGTATCTATGGACGAATTAGAGGAATATCCATATATCTCCTTTGAACAAGGCGATCACAACTCCTTCTATTTCTCTGAAGAAATTTTTAGTACCGTTGTACGACCAAAACATATTCGTGTACGCGACAGAGCATCCCTCTTTAGTTTATTGCTTGGTCTAGATGGATATACCGTATCTAGTGGTGTTATCGATGAAGAAGTAAACGGAGAGAATATTATCTCTGTTCCTCTTGCTGAAGAAGGTTTAATGCATATCGGTTACATTACCAATAACAAAATGCATCGCAGTCGTTTAGGACAAGAGTATATTCAAGCCTTAGAACAGTATGTAGGCAACTACGGTAGACATATTAAACTACCTGAAACAAAGGAATAATATTGTAGGATTCTTGATTATATTTCAACTGCTCTACATAATAGTATAACTTTAAATAAAAGCACTCTCGATTTTGAACTGTACCTCGAAAAATTGTGTCCAATTTTTGGGGTGCAGTTCATTTAGAGAGTGCTTTTTAATATATGTAGGAAATCTAACTGCTAACAACTAAACCAAAGAAAAGCATAAGATAGAATAAGATATGCCACAACTGAGTTGATACTATATTACTTTTACATCTCGATATAACTGAAGCGCAAAAATAACTCTCTGATATAACTTAAAACTATATACAACATTAATATATTGATATTTTTATATATGCTCATCCTTAGTTATAATAAACCTATCGAATCTATCGGTTTTACCGTTTATATAAGGAGGATTATATATGTCCAAACAATTAGCACCATTTCATTTTGATATCGTAGGTTCCTTCCTACGCCCAGCAGAATTAAAAGAAGCTCGTGAAGCTTTTACAAAAGGAAATATTACAAGAGAAGAACTAACAGCTGTTGAAGATCGTCTTATTACAGACCTCATTCAAAAACAAAAAGCTGCAGGTCTTCCTGTTATTACTGATGGTGAATTCCGCCGTGCATACTGGCACTTAGATTTCATGTGGGGATTCAATGGCGTAAAAGAAATTGAACTTGAACACGGTTACAAATTCGTTGGTCAAGAAACTGCGCCAGGCTCCCTCGCCCTTACTGGTAAAATTACAGGTACTAACCATCCATTTGTAGAGCATTTCAAATTCGTAAAACAATTTGAAGATGAACATACCACAGCACGTCAAACAATTCCTGCGCCATCCCAATTCTTAGCCGAATTATTCCGCGAGGATAACGGTATTACAACACGCTCCTTCTACCCTGACTTAGAAGAATTAATTCAAGACATTGCTGCCGCATACCGTCAAGTAATTAAAGATCTCTATGAAGCAGGTTGCCGCAACATCCAATTTGATGATTGCACTTGGGGTATGTGCTGTGACCACGCTTACTGGACTGGTCGTCAAAAAGATAAAAGTGTTACTATTGAAGGCGAAACAGCTAAGTACCTACGCTTAAATAACTTAGCACTCGAAGGTCGCCCTCATGACTTAGCGTTCACAACCCATGTATGCCGTGGTAATTACAACTCTACTTGGGCTGCTAGTGGTGGTTATGAGCCAGTTGCACCAATTCTATTTGCTAAAGAAAATGTAGATGCATACTATCTAGAATTTGATGATGACCGCTCTGGTGGCTTTGAACCATTGCGTGAAGTATCTCCTAATAAAAAGGTCGTATTAGGTCTTATTACATCTAAACGCCCAGAATTAGAGGATAAAGAGGTTATCAAAGAACGTATCAAAGAAGCTACAAAATATATTCCTCTTGAAAGACTTTGCCTATCCCCTCAATGTGGCTTTGCATCTTGTGAAATCGGCAACCAATTGACCGAAGAGCAACAATGGGCTAAACTTGCATTAGTAAAAGAAATAGCTCACGAAGTTTGGGGTGATTAAATGAATGAACATACTATATATTTAGGGGGCGGTTGTTTCTGGGGCCTTCAAGGGTATATCAGAAAAATCTCTGGTGTGATTTCCACTGAAGTAGGCTATGCCAATGGTCCTACGGAAAATCCAAGTTATGAAGATGTCTGTCATGATAGCGGTCACGTGGAAGCGCTAAAGGTTAAATACGATGCAGATGTACTCTCCTTAGATCACTTAATTCAATACTTCTTACGCGCCATCGATCCATTCAGTATTAATAAACAAGGTGGCGATGTAGGCATTCAATATCGAACCGGTATTTACTATATAGAGAAATCCGATAAGGCTATTATTGAAAGTACCTTAGCTCGTGCTCAATCCTTCGAAGGTAAGCCATTTGCTATTGAAGTATTACCTCTATCTAACTACTATTCTGCAGAGGAATATCACCAAGATTACTTAGATAAAAACCCTAACGGTTATTGTCACATTCCACTAGGCCTATCTGATGAACCACTTGTAGATGACAACGCCTATAATAAACCTTCCGAGGAAGAGCTCAAGGCTTTATCTCCGCAAGAGTTCGAAGTTACACAAAACTCTGCTACAGATGCACCATTCAGTCATGAGTTAACTGATGAATTTAAAGCAGGTCTTTATGTAGATATCACTACGGGAGAACCCCTCTTCGTGTCCGCCCATAAATTTGAGTCTCACTGTGGTTGGCCTAGCTTCACAAAGCCAATCGCAAAGGATGTCATTAAATACTATCAAGATGACTCTCATGGCATGAATCGTATCGAAGTACGCAGCCGCATTGGTAATGCCCATTTAGGCCATGTATTTGAAGATGGTCCTAATGGTTCATTGCGCTACTGTATCAATGGATCATCTTTACGATTTATCCCTAAAGATGAATTAAAAGGTACAAAGTACGAATATCTAATTCCATATATCGAAGACTAAAAAAGGACGCCTTAATCATAAGGCGTCCTTTTACTATATCTATTGTGATTACTTACTTACTGAGCTAAGTAGGTCCAAATCAGAACCACCCGTAAAACGGGTGGTTTGCTCACGGGCTATAAGCCCGTAGTACTAGGCCAGCGTCTAAAGGCGCTGGCTTTCACTACGTTCAAGCCGCATAGCCAT
>NZ_QSDY01000083.1 GCF_003463825.1 Veillonella sp. AM51-8BH | reverse complement strand
AATCTTTCTATATATGTCATAAATTCAGCAAAAATAATTTGCCACAAAACGTTTATCCAAAGAATTAGTTACTATAATAATCTAGTTACCATAGAGATATAACAAAATACCTTTATAAATCCTTTACTACATCAGCTAACTTTTCTTTTAAAGCTTCCAATTTTTTGCTCATAAATTCCAATTCGCTCTTAGCTCGTGAATCATCTTCATAGGACAAGAATGAATGCAACACATCAAGTACATCTTGGTTGTCTACAGAAATAATTTCTTTCCAATCTTGTAAGACAGTTTTACGTCCAATCCCTTTTACTTGCTTACGATATTCTGTGGGCGTCATATTAAAATACTTTTTAAAAGCCACATTAAAGGCTTTCACATCGGCAAAGCCACAATCGCTTGCAATTCTTGCGACAGCCTCATCCGTATTAGCTAATCGAACAGTAGCATCACGAATTCTCAATCGCAATACATACTCAACAAATGAAATCCCCATTTGTCGTTTAAAAAACTGCGATGTATAGGCAACATTATAGCCCCCTATTTTCGCAATATCTTCTAGCTCTATTTTCTGATCATAATGCTCATCAATATAGGCAATCATATTATCAAAAGATGCCGGTTTTATATCGCCAGGTCTAGCATTTTCGTGAACCTTTTTTATAGGATCAAACTCTCTAAATACATCACCGGCCAAAGCTAAGTAATGATGTTCTATCCACATTCGATGTACTGGGCTTTCACCTTTAATCATCAATAACATTGTCATAGCAGCATGGTGGCGTAAGGTTGTAAAGAATTCATTATGACGCGTACTATCATCTGACCGCAAAACAAATTGGTATGTCCCAAAATCCGGATCATACTGTTGGTAAAATTCGTTACCTACATGAATAACAAAGGCTATAGCATCCTCTTCAAGGGCTAATGTTGCATGCCCTACTTGAGGAGAAATAATTACAACATCAAGAGGTTTCAGTGTAAAAACCTCACCATTGCAACTCATCTCAACGCTACCTTTTAACAAGATAAAAATCTCTGTTTCTGCATGCCAGTTGTAATGATATGTACTAACCCTATATATGTTGCTACTAAACTCTATGTAGTTATGTTTATATGAATAGTCAAAATAGTCCATTACACTTTTGCTCCCTACGGTAATTTCGCTCTTAACTCCAGTTCTTGTGCTTTACCTGCATTTAACAAATCAGTTTCATCCTGTGTCCAAGTACCAAATAACACGTTCTCTACAATAGTGCCAACTGGTTCGGTACAGTGTTTGGAATTATACACTTGTACTAAATTCCGTTTATACACTTGAATACTTTCAAATAATCCACTTTGTTCTAATTCATTAATATTAGATACCAAAGATTTTACAATTCCATCATGATGCTCTTTAGGTGTAGCTCTGGCTTGTAAGGGATCCACTACTAGCATTTCTAAATATCGTAATTGTGTTGTCAAATAAGACAACTCTGGCTTGGTAGCAATCAAACAAAAGTCGACTGCATATCCTTTAGATTTTAATAATGTAGCTGTTTTAATTGGCACAGTTGCTGAACGCAATGTACCTTCAATAATTAAATTGTATTTCAATGCGCTTAATCTATCAATCACAGCCTCCACCATCTTACCAGCAAACATTTTTGTGTACTCTACACTATCAACGCCATATTTTTCTTGAAGTGCTCTAAAATGTGGGTGCTGCGCACGATAAGTGTCGCCATCTATAACAATATAGTCGCCTTTTGACTCCATCATTTTCACACGATGAATAGTTGTTTTCCCTGCCCCACTTTGGCCACCTAAAATAACAGCATGAGGTGCATTCGAAATGGTTTTATTAAAAGTTAGTAATTCAACAGTCTGCTCTAACGCCTTATCAAAATCGTCAGAGCTATAGGTCTCAAGATTTTGTAAATCACGATTCTCTTTAAAATCTTTACCATCACTAATACCAAGAGAATCTTGGGCTAATGAAATTTTAATAGCTTTTTCAAGTTCTACCATATCTGACTTCAAAGCTTCTAACTGATTTACAGAGGAAGCTAAATATAGTTCTGTATTTACGATATGCGAATATGCTTTTAATACCTCTACACAATCACTAGTACCGTTTTTCTGTACCAACTTACAGAGATGAGCTAGTGTTTCTGCACTTTGCTCTTTTACAACTTCTATTTGTAACGTCAAACTATATTGCTCAATCATATTCATCTTGTAGCCCTCTCAAAGCATATAAAAATGCACCCCTTACAAATATAAGGGATGCATTCATTATGATATATTTATTTAACTACGGTCAACAGGACCTTAAGGTTTGCTATAAGGTTTAAGCTATAGCTTATCTCAGATAGCAGGTAGCAATCCTAGCAGATATACATTAAAGGTATCACCAGGGCGCACCTCATGTATACCACGTGGAATACATGCCAATGCATTCACCGTATATAGGCCTAACATACTGCTACTATTAAAGTGGCGGTTAGCCACAAAGCGTGGGACACCACCACCAAATATGACTTTACCTTGTACGTACCGATCAAAGGCATTACGCTTAAAGATTTCTGAATCCATTACACAAGCTACTACCGGTGTCGTCCAGTTTGCCAAACCTTTATAGCGTTTTAATGTTGGTGCTACGATTAGATGCCAACCATTGAATGCAGCCCCTGGATTACCCGATAGGCCAAAAATGATTTGACCTTTAGGCGTTACAGCACCATAAGATGCTGCACCAGGCCGCATTTGAATGCGCGCATAAATAGATTTAGCGCCTAATTTTTCATAAATAAGAGGCATTGTATCAAACAGCCCTACGGATACACCGCCAGAGCTAATGATAATATCAGCGTTTTCACTGAGTTTTAATACATGGTCAATTTCAGAATCAAGCGCTCTGGTGCATCACTCACATGATAATGGGTTATCTTATGAAAACCTAAATCCTCCAACAAGCCACAAATCATAGCTCGATTAGAGTTGTAAATCTTGCCAGGTGTTAAACTTTCACCAGGTTCAATCACCTCATGTCCTGATGTAAGAACTAACACGCGAGGCATCGCATTTACAGTTATTTCAGTAAACCCTAGACCAGTCAAAATAGTTTGTACTGTAGAGGTTACCTCTGTACCACGTGGAATCACAGTAGTTCCAGCACTACATTCCTCGCCTTGTGGAATAATATGATCGCCACATGTATATTTACCTTGAATGGTAATTGTTGTGCCTGGTTCTCCGGAACCAACCACCTGTTCTTGCATAATAACGGTATCACATGTATCTGGTACGGGCGCACCAGTCATTATGCGTACCGCATGGCCAGTTTTGACAGAATGTTCCCATACGACCCCGGCACCTATAATACCGTCAACAATATACTCATTACAATCTGCTTTGTAGGTAATGGCATACCCATCCATGGCAGATTTAGGAAAGGCTGGTACATCTGTAGGGGCAATAATATCCTCTGCCAACACATATCCTTTAGCAGCCTTAACATCAATGGTTTCTACTTTATGAACTTGTGTTTGTAAGGCCTCATCCCATAATTGAAGGGCCTCCTCAACAGTAACGACGGCCATGTAAACTCCTCATCATTTCCTGTATGTGACGTACCAATTGAGGTATGTCTTGATCTAACTTGCTAATTTCAATTGTAGCTACTCGGTCCGTTGCATCCGAGATAAGCGCTTCCGTATGTCCCTCTTGGGTAACCTCTATAATAGGGGCAATTCCTTGGGACCTTGTTTCTAGTATAACTATATCGACAGGCATAAACTGTGATATTTCGTACAGATTTGACTGCTCCTTCGTGCGAATTCGAATCGCTGTTTCATTAGGCCCTGCAATAGCTACTGCATCGGCTCCAGCTTTATAAGAAAGGTCTGTGTCAGTCCCTTCATGATCCATTTGAAAGCCATGTTTGTCGCTCTTTACAACGCCAACGGAAAATCCCGCTTGTTGTAATTCAGATACAAGACGAGTTACAACTGTAGTCTTACCAGTTTTACGTTTTGATGCTACCACACTAATAAGCGGCACACGACGGAACTCATTTTCTGCTAATGCACGAGCCCATTGATAATCATCATAATGATTTACATTACTTAACTCCCAATCATAATCACTAGCATCAATAGATTCAACATGACCAATCGTATCAAGGGCATGCTGCAACGATACGTCTCTACCGGCTAGAATAGATGGAAGTAATGATACAATATGAGGTCTATAAATTCCTGCCATAGGTTCTGGCTTACCTCTAGAACCAGTAGGAACTATGACATTCCAATTGTTATGATTCACTTGATATAACCAATCATAATATAAATCCATAGGCATAAATGGCATATCTACAGCCATCACCGCATAGGCAGGACTCATTCCAACAGCTAGAGCACTATAAAGTCCCCCTAGAGGACCACATCGCTCAATAGAATCCCGAACAATAGAAACTTTATTCTTCTCATCGTTCGATAACGTATCAATAATATGAGTCTGAATGGCATGTCCTAACTGATCATCATCACCAATGGAGATGATGATATCATCCACATCCGCTTCTAATCCCTTACGAAGTGCATGAGATATGAGGCTTTCACCATTAACCCAAGGCAATAATGCCTTAGGTTGCCCCATGCGAGAACTCAAACCACCAGCCAAAATAATTAAACCTAATTTATCCACGACGTCCTAAACCTCGTTTAACACCTTGGTAGATGAATAGTAAAACAACAATATTTAAAATCCCATCTGGCACCATATAAGAGGCATTATAAATCATGGAGTAAATCCATGGATTTTGACCTTGAGGTGCATAGCTAGCGAACACAACGGCACCGCTCACAACAGTGGCGATCCAGCGCAATGCAATACCAACAATAGAACCTGTAATGAGTCCAGAAATAGAATCTTTGAAGTAACCACATACACCTATGGCACCATAAGCAACTAGATAATCCAATATAATACTTAAATAGTGTACAGATGATTTAAAGCCTAAAATAAAATGTAAAATACCATATACGACGCCAGCAAAAATTCCCCGTGCACCACCCCAACGATAGGCATAAATCATGAGCGGCACCAAAGCTGCAGCCTTAATAGAGCCTCCTTGAGGCATATGAAAAATCGTAATAAAGGATAATACTTGAGCAATTGCAATCGCCACACCTGCTTCTGCAAGCATGCGAGTTTTGGACTGATCCATGTCAATCAACCTCCTTTTACCATATATATTAATGTATATAACTTGCATAATCTACTTGTATTGTACTACAGTTCGTTTCTGAGTCCAAACAAAATATTCGGAACGTATTGAAAATTTTACGCGACTCTTGTATAATGGTACAGGTTCAATTTGTAATACTCGAAGGAGATATAGAAAATATGATTAATACAACGAACATCTTTGATTATGAAGACGTGCAATTAATTCCTAATAAATGTATCGTAACTAGCCGTAGCGAATGTGATACACATGTTAAATTAGGTAATCGCACATTCCGCTTGCCAGTAGTTCCTGCAAATATGCAAACTATTATAGACGAAGAATTGGCAGAAAAATTAGCTCGTGAAGGTTATTTCTATATCATGCATCGTTTCCAACCAGAACGTCGTATGGATTTTGTTAAACGCATGCACGACCTTAATTTATACTCTTCTATTTCCATTGGTGTAAAACCAGAAGAATTTGCTTTAGTTGATGAATTCAAAAAAGCAAACTTAACACCTGAATACATTACGATCGATATTGCACATGGTCACTCCAACGCAGTAATCGATATGATTCAATACATCAAAAAGAACTTGCCTGGAACTTTCGTTATCGCTGGTAACGTAGGTACACCAGAAGCAGTTCGTGAACTTGAAAATGCTGGTGCAGATGCAACTAAAGTTGGTATCGGTCCTGGTAAAGTTTGTATCACTAAATTAAAAACTGGCTTCGGTACTGGTGGTTGGCAATTGGCTGCTGTTCGCTGGTGCGCAAAAGCAGCTACTAACCTATCATCGCTGACGGCGGTATCCGTGATCATGGCGACATTGCTAAATCTATCCGCTTTGGCGCTACTATGGTTATGATTGGTTCCCTATTCGCTGGTCATGAAGAATCTCCAGGAGAAGAAAAGATTGTTGACGGCAAAGCAGTAAAAGAATACTTTGGTTCTGCTTCTGAGTTCCAAAAAGGTGAACGCAAAAACGTAGAAGGTAAAAAAATCTTCATCGATTCCAAAGGTTCTATCTTTGATACATTAGTTGAAATGGAACAAGATTTGCAATCTGCTATTTCTTACGCTGGTGGTACTACTCTACAAGCAATCCGCAAAGTAGACTATGTACTTGTTAAAAACTCCATCTTCAACGGTGACCGTTAATACCTAGAAATGTAAAAGCCACAGGTTCTATCCTGTGGCTTTTTTGTATGTCATCGATGATATATATAACGAATCACCATATTTATAATAATATTTCCATATTTCAATCATAACCACCCGTAGAACGGGTGGTTTGCTCTGACCCTATAAGGGTCTTTCTCCAGTGGTGGCCCTCTAAAGAGGGCTTTGAATGATCTGACAACCACTCTATTAC
>NZ_QSDY01000082.1 GCF_003463825.1 Veillonella sp. AM51-8BH | reverse complement strand
TATATCAAGTATTATTGATATTTTATTAAATAATGAGCCGCATTTACTACCTAATTTATTTACACATAATCCTATTTGTGAATTAGGCATTACTTTTTTATATGAAAAGAAGAAGTACGCGAATTAACTATAACGTATGATGCTCAATCAGAAGAAATCATATATGAACATTTTGTACATAAATATTATGATGAATATAGCAATGAGAAGTCAGATACATTAATTTTAAAGGATATAAAAAAACAAGAATTTAAATGTATCGATCCTAAGGTAGAATCTTTGATGGAAGTAGTTGCAAATAAAGCCTTGTTGTGTCATGCTATTGATACATCTAAGTTTAGTAAACTGGCAGAGATTAAACGAATTATTACTGAATTTGCTAGTTCGATAGATATTATTAATATGAATAATATTCCAATTGATCAAACTATTAAATTATTAAAGAATGAAAATAATATTCAGAAAAAGGTTGTTAACTTTATTAAACAAGCTGATGTATATTTAGATGATTTTAAATATGCTGAAGCAGATATGGATATAAAATTAAGAAAGAATGGTAAAGCTATTGCAGACGAACATGCCTTAGCTTTGCCTGAACAATTGTTAGATCAATTAAAGTTAATTTCTGTGTACAAAGGGCATCCAGTGCCAAGTATGATATTTGATTCTACGGGAACAAAAAAAATTGCTGCTTTAGCTAGTTATATTATTGAGGCTTTAGAAGAAGGTAGAACTTTAATTGTGGATGAATTGGATAGTAGTTTACATTTTTCTTTAACACGCGCTATTGTGGCTCTTTTTAATAATGAATTAAATGATATGGCACAGCTTATGTTTACGGTACATGATGTAACCTTATTAGACTGTAAAAAACTATTTAGAAAAGAACAAATTTGGTTTGTTCATAAAGACGAAGAACAAGTATATCTATATTCATTGGCTGATTTTACAACTGCTAACACTGGCATTCGAGATAGTACCAATCTTCTTGATAAATATAAAAAAGGTGTCCTAGGTGCCTTGCCTGATCCATCGTTTTTTGATTCATTGTTAGAAATTAAATCGAAATACTAGGAGGTTTATATGGTTCCATCATTACCACCTCTGAAAGATAATAAGAAGATTTATATCATATGTGAAGGTTCAGAAGAATATGATTATCTTAATCGGCTTAAAATGTTAGATGTATGGCCAGATGTGTACGATATTACGCTTAGAGATGCAAAAGGTAATGGAAATTTGTATCCCATATACCAAGACATATATCAAAAAGGTAATTATGATTTAGTTGTTATCGTTTGTGATACGGAAAGGAAGCCGCACGAACAATTTAATGATATTTGTAATAAAGTTAATTTGTTCCATGATTGTAAATTTGCATGTCAACATGTGGTGATGTTTACAAATCCATGTACTATGCAAGTTATTTTACTGCATTGGGATACTTCTGTTAGATTACGTACGCCATCGAAGCGTCATAGTGCTTCTTATATTGAAGAATATACAGGTATTAAAGATTATTCAGCTAAGGAAGCTCAGCGAACTCAATTGGTTTCAAATATTACGAGAGATAGTTATAAAACTATGATGAATGGTGCGACGGAATTAGAAACGGATGCAACATTAATTAATAGTACTAATTTACATGTATTCTTTTCCAAACTGGAGCAATCTGATACAAATTGGATTGAAGAGATTAATAATTTAATATAGTACTATTAGATAACGAGAAATCTAGAAATTGATATAAAGGTGCTAATCAATATTATGGTTAGCACTTTTTGTGTATTAATAATAGAAGTTTAAGGTAATGAATATATTACTGAAGAGGGTACAGCTACAAGTTATAGCCGCCATCATAAAAAAGGATGGGATACTACCAATATTCGTGAAGCGAAGTATAAGAATACTAAGGTGAATCCTAAAGATGTACCTGTTGCCGTATATGGCGGTCATGTAGAAAATAGTAAAAGTGATACCACAGTAGATGCATCTCTATTAAATAGTATGAGTCAGTTATCGACGAATCCTAATACTTCATATGTGATTGAAACAGATCCAAACTTCACAAATCGTCGCAACTTCTTATCTTCTGATTACGTATTATCTCGCCTTAAATTAGACCCTATGAATATACAAAAACGATTGGGTGATGGGTATTACGAGCAGCAGCTCGTTATGCAAGAGATTATGCGTCAAACCGGTAAAAGTAGACTACAATCTGGTCTTTCAGCAGAAGAACAATATCGCCAGTTGATGGATGCAGGGATTAGTGTAACAAAATCTCAATCTATTGTGTTGGGTCGAGGATTAACAGAGTCTGAGCAAAAGAATCTCAAAGAAGATGTTGTACTTCTAGTTAGTAAGTCTGTTGTATTACCAAATGGTAAAACAGAAACTGTATTAGTTCCTACATTGTATTTAGCACCAAGCACAAAACGAGTAGAAGGTGGCGCTAATTTACAGGCTCAATCGATTAACCTTTCTGTTGATACTATGCATAATAGTGGTAGTATTGTGGCAGATAAGGATGTGACTCTTACTGGTAATTCCATTCACAATGATAATGGTCTTATTAAAGGTAACACGGCTACGGTTACAGCAAATGACGAAGTTCGTAATACACAAGGCACTATTATGGGCAAAGATACAGTCTCTGTGTATGCTAAGAAAGACGTTATTAATGAAGGTGGCACAATTACACAAACTAATACAGCAGGCTCCACAAAGGTTGTTGCGGGGCGTGATGTGATTAATAAAGGCGTGCAGTACGAGGCTGGTAATAGCAAGGTTGAGTGGAATAGTAGCAATAACCGTCGTGAAACGATAACTGGTGTAGATCAAGGCCGTATTGGTGGTGCTGGTCAAACAACAGTAGTAGCAGGTCGAGATGTATCTATGGATGCAGGTATTGTCTCCTCTGATGTGAATACAACTGTTACGGCAGGTCGCAATGTAACGATGAAAGCAATGAATGCTACACATGAGCTTGAAGAACATCGTTTGATAAAGGTAAATCTGGTGGTGGACACTCGCAAACGACTCAGTCTCATGATCTTGTTAAAGCTCAATCATCTGTTGGTAGTAGCATCGAAGGTAAAAATGTTTCTGTTGTAGCCTCTGATACAGTACAACTGGAAGGTAGTCAAGTGTTAGCGGCAGATACAGTGAAGGTATCTGGTAATACGATTGCATTAAATACAGCAAAAGCTAATAGTACAGTTAATCATGTGTATCTAGATAAAAAGAAAAGCTTAGTAAAACGTGAAAGTACAAATGCTGTTGATGACGTAACAAGCACATCTGTAACAGGTTCTACAGTAAGTGGTAAAGATATAACCATTACAAGTACTCAAGATGTAACAGGTCAATCTGCTCAAATTTTGGGTGAGAATGCCGTATCTGTTACCGCTGGTGGTAAGGTAGAGTTGGGCGCAGATAAAGCTATTACTGATGGTTCTAGTGTGTATCGTCATAAAAAATCTGGCTTATTGGGCGGTGCTGGTATAGGTTTCTCTATTGGTAAAGAAAAACACAATATTGATGAAGCAAACCATGAAGAGGCTACTGTACGAAATACACTTGCTAGTACCAAGGGTACTGTTACTGTTAAGGCAAATGATACAGTTCATCTTACAAGCGCAGATATTGTTGCTAAAGAAGGTGCAGTGTTAGAAGGCTCTGCTGTTACATTAGATGGTAACGTAGACCATAATCACATGACACATGATGAACGCTACAAAAAAACTGGTCTTACCGTATCTTTAGGTGGTGCAATAGCTAATACACTTACAAATACTACACGTACAATAAAACAAGCTGGTGGCCGCGATGATAAACGGTTAGCCGCTCTTGAACTCAATGAAGCTCGTAAGCAATTGCAAGATGGATATGAAGCAGTAGATGCAGCTTTACATGGAGAAAAAATACGCGATGCCGTAACAGGTAAAGTTGATAAAGTAGACGGTAAAGTTAAACGAGGCGCTAAAAATATTGATGATGCTATTAACTTATCTGTAAGCATTGGTAGCACTTCTAGAAAACAAGGGCAAGTAGTAGATACAAATACATATCAAGGGGGTACTCTTGTTAGTGATAGTGAAGTACAAATTAAGGCTCGTGATGCTCAGAAAACTGGTATTGCTTTAACTGGTGAAACAGTAGAGGCTAAAAAATTAGTATTAGATAGCGCTAGTGATATCAACCTTGCAGCGGGTAAGAATACTGTAGATGTTAATAATACCTATAAAAGCTCTGGATGGAGTGTCGGTGCTGGTATTAGCTTGACTGGTGGTGGCCTTCTAGACATTAATGCGAGTGGTCATATGGCTCGTCAGAATGGGGATACCCATCAAGAAAGTTATGTACCTACTAAGATTAAAGCAGTCGAATTAGCACAGCTTAAAGCAAAACGAGATACAAATATTATTGGTTCCACTGTATCTGGCAAGAAGGTAGAAGTAGACACAGGTCGTGATTTACATATTCAAAGCTTACAAGATGTAGATAACTTTAAAGAACATAGTAAGTCTGCGGGATTCTCTGTATCCTCTAAACCTAACTTTAAAAATCCAACTGGTAGTATCAATGCTAGTGTAGGACGCTTGATAGCAAATGGAAAAGCGTAACAGAACAAGCTGGCATTTATGCTGGAGAAGAGGGCTACAACCTTAATGTAGGAAATGGTACTACATTAGAGGGTGCTGTTATTAAAAGTGAAGCTCCAAAAGCTAAGAATAAACTGACTACAAAATCTCTAGAGATGAAAGATATCCAAAACGAAGCTGAGTATACATATAGCAATAATGGTATTGGTTACAATTACTATGGTAGTAAAAAGAAACTTGAAGAGATGAAGGCCAAGGATAAAAAAGGCTATGATAAAATTTATAACAGTATCGGTCTAGTTCCAAACTTAGGTGTAGGATCTAAAGATAAAGCGAGCTCCACTACTCAATCAGCTATCTCTGATGGTATACTAACTGTAGATGGTAAAGAAATTGACACTAAAACTATTAACACAAATACCGAAAATACATTACATCAATTAGATAAGATTTTCGATAAAAAGAAAATTGAAGAACGCCAAGAATTAGCACGTCTTTTCTCTAAAAATGCATTTGAACAACTACATAACTGGCAACCAACAACGAAAGATGGCAAAATCGCTAAATCTATTGCACATGGCATCATAGGTGAAGTAGCAGCGCGAATGGCTGGTAATTCACCTGGTAGTGGTTTTAAAGCTACTATGACTAATGAGCTGTTAATTGGTGAAATTAAGAAAGTAGCTAAACATGATCCAGCATTAGCACAATGGTTGAGTGCTGCTGTAGGTGGGGCGGTTAATAAGGCGACTAATGATTCAATTAATGTTGGTACTGCTACTGCATCGTATGCTACAAAGTGGAATGAAGGTTTATTATCGATACCAGAAACTAGAAATAGTATTATAAATGATACACGTATAAATAATTTTCCTTTAGGCGAAGGTCAAGGCTTGGAGGTATCCGCTAATGTTCTACATAATGGTGCAGTAACGGGATATATGATGTTTCATGCTGATGGGGGGAATCCTGTTTTTGAAGTAACTACGTATACAGAAGGTCTTGGCCTTAATTTTCCATTAAGTATTAAGGGAGCAAGAATATGGTTAACAGATTCTAATGGATATAGAGTAGTTGATCCGAATATAATTATTCAAGAGGTTTCTGGCTCATCAGTATCAGGGGATTGGAATCTTTTGTTATCATATAATACAACACCGACTCCAGGTGGATATACTTTACATGTTATTGGTGCTGAAGGCGGTGCACATATATCTGCAAATCGAACTGTGGTTAAATTTGTAGGATATCAAAATCAACTTTAGAAAGGATAAGAAATAATGTTTGTTAATCCATGGCAGTTCTGTGTGGCAATCATTCTAATGATTTTTGGAACATATTTAATTGTATTTCGTTTTTGGTATCGTCGAAAAGGTATTTCCGTAGAGATTTTGTCAGTTAAGCCTAGAATTATTAAAGAACTTCCTAATTTTACAGTTATTTATGGATATGATGTTAAGTATCTATTAAATGGTGTAGAATATACAGCTCAAAGCCTAGAGTTTTACATTACAGTATTGGTTCCAGGGCCGATGATCCTTATAGTACAACGGGTAAATTACTACATAATGGAAAGGTGAGCCTTGATAAGGTAAAAACCAATATGACATATGGCGTTGTATTATGGGTGTTTTCCATTATTTTCTTGGCTGAGTTATATTGATAGCTCTTTAATTATTGAGATAGAGGAGTGTTTATCTGAAATGGATAAATACTCCTCTATTGGACATTTAAGTATCTTTAATTATTAATTGTTCAACTATAGATAAGGCTTTATATCTATATTTATATATGTATAGTTGATTATTATGAATCGTATTTTTGATAGGTTCATTGAGTTTACATACTGTAGTACAGTATGGATTGGCAAGGTAGTTATTTTATATTGGTAAATACGCTAATGGTAAGAGATGTCCCTGTGTAGAAATATGAAAAATATATGAAAGGTATGGTATAGATTGTGATATGGATTAATCACTCTGTTTAATAATGAGATTTTTTAGTTTATTATAATAGCTTAATTCATGCTCTAGTAAACTATAATTGGTTTTAAATTTTAAGCCTTTAGCATGTGTCTTAATACTGGTAAATCTAATAATGATGTTACATTAAATAGACTGTTAATAC
>NZ_QSDY01000081.1 GCF_003463825.1 Veillonella sp. AM51-8BH | reverse complement strand
ATAAAATATTCTATATTATCAGTTTAATGCATAATTGATTGTGAGATTGATATACATTCTCTCTTTACTGATCTAATGAAAATTGCTATTATCTGTATGTTAAATATGATAATGATAATTATAGTCATATAACTCATTGTTTCTTTATTTTTATTAATCATTATTTATTGTGTGAGGTTTATTATGATTAAACGTAAAATGACCAGTGCTTTTGCATTGGCAGCCATGATGGGTATGGCTACAGCGTTTGCTGTTAATCCATTTTCCGATGTTCCGTCCGATAGCTGGGCATACCAAGCAGTAGATCAATTGGCTACAGCTGGTATTATCAATGGTTATCCTGATGGTACTTTTAAAGGCCAAAATAACATTACTCGTTACGAAATGGCTCAAATGATTGCGAAAGGCATGGCTAATCAAGATCGTGCTAATGCAGAACAACAAGCTATGTTGAACCGCTTGGCCGATGAGTTTTCCAATGAATTGAATACACTTGGTGTGCGTGTAGCTAAATTGGAAGATCGCGTAGGCAATGTAAAGGTTACTGGTGATGCTCGTATCAACTACATCGGTAGAGAGGGGATCGATGGTTATGATTACGAAGATAAACTTACAGCCCGTGTACGTTTAGGCCTAGATGCAAAGGTTAATAAAAATACATCTGTAAAAGCTCGTATTACAACAGGCTCTATTGAACTAGGTGATAGTTCTAAAGAGGCTCAAGCTAATTGGGATTTAGCATATGTAGAGCATAAATTCGGTAAAAATGTTGTAGTTGATGCTGGTCGTTATACCCAAAAATTTGGTGGTGGCTTGATTTATAGCTCTAACTTTGATGGTGTAGGTGCTACAGCGAAGCTAGGTAAAAAGGTTACATTAAATGGTGCATATGGTTATATGACAGCAGGCCGTTTTGCTAAGACTAGTAAAGCTGATAATAGTGATGTAGGTCTTATTAATGCTCATGTAGCTGTTAATGATCGCTTTAGCTTTGGCGGTATGTTTGCTCATGTAGGTACAACAAATGTACGTATGGGTAATGGCAAGAAAAATAACGAATTCGATAATGTATATGGCTTTAATGCTAAATATAATGTTGGTAAATTCGGTATTGATGGCGAGTGGGTAAAAGCATCTGGCTTGAGTGATTCCGATGTTTGGAACGTAGGCGTTAAATGGGGCGATTATAAAATTAACAAGAAGAACTCTTGGGTTATCCGCTTAGATTACTTTGATCAAGCCAAAAATGCCCCAGTATTTAAAACGCAAAAATATGAATCTAATGATTTATTGAAGAAAACACGGTATGAAGGTTATAAAGCATGGCTATTAGGTGCATCTTACGCACCAGAGAAAAATATTGGTATTAATGCATACTATGGCTTCCATGCGAAAACACAAGATGGTAACCGTGTAAATGATTTCTACCGTGCAGACCTCAACTTCAAATTCTAGTTCTAATTTTAGGATGGATCTGGATTTAATAACTAATTAGTTTTAAGTTCTAAGTAGAATGCTATGTGGATTGAAATTGTTAGCATGCTACATTAGGCCAACTAGATATATACTGGTAGTTTGTATAAGAAATAGTGAGGTTTATATGGCAGAAGTAGTAAAAAAACAGTTTAAGAGTAAATACCATATTTTAATATGGATTGCGGTTTTATCCTTAATATTTATGGGGATGGTAGAATATGGTTATGTAACAGGAGGTAGATCATTTGGTAACTGGAAGGTTCACTTAGGTCTTATTCCTTATGTTGCATGGCTTGTATTAACATATATTGCAACAAAACCAAAATGGTTTATCAAACGATATAATCCAAAAGAAATGTTTGAAGTTCATCGCATCGTAGGTATCGTTAGTGTTGTTCTTGTATGTGCACATTGGTATGTATACTTCTTGAAAGCATTGAAGTCCTTCTTAGGATTCTGGGGCGGTTATATCTCCCTTGGAGCCATGTTTATTGCTCTTATCTTTGCCGTATTGTACTTAACGCCTTGGGTAGGCAATATGGCAAAATCTGTATCTCGTAAAAAAGCAATCTGGATTCATCGTTTGAACCTTATTGCTATCATTGCAGCAAATATTCATGTTCATGGTTTTGGACGTTTGTCTAAAATGGTACCATTCTTACCTGTATTTGATGTAGTGACGTATGCACTTGTTATTTACTACATCTATTGGATGTTCAAACAAAAATAAATGATGTATACGTACTTTTATTCTTATAAAAGTCGTATAATCATAGAACTAAAAAGAGACCATCTCTACCCTTTATATGTGGAAGAGATGGTCTTTTTTTGTAGTTTACGATACAATAATATTATGAGTATATTCTATTGTTTTGTGTAAGTATATACTGATAAGAAAGAAGGTCACTATGGATTCTTCTTGGAAACGAATTATATACCTAATCTGTACCATACAGGTTGGTGGCGGTATAACCATTATAGGGGTGGTTTCGTTTATTCCTTTGTTTTTGGCTGAGCTGGGACTTCATGATCAAGGACAGGCGGCTATGTGGGCAGGGATTGTATCTGGGGTTACGCCTTTAATGGTAGCACTTAGTGCACCTTATTGGTCTCGTAAGGCAAATCAATGGGGCCCTCGTAAGGTAATGATGCTCATTTTGTTTATTCTGATGATTACTGTTGGAGCTTGTGCTTTTACACAGACGCCAATGCAATTATTGATTCTACGTATTTTGCAAGGTGTTGTGGGTGGTTATGTGCCGATAGGATTAGCTATTATTGTCCTTATAACACCTGAGAATAAAGTGCCTTGGGCAATGGGCTTATACCAAGCGTCTATGGTTATGGGCCTCGTCTTTGGACCGCTCATGGGTGGCCTTGTGGCCGACTTCTTAGGTTATCGTGCACCATTTTTGGTATTTTCTGCATTGACTGGGATTTGTATGTTAGGGATTTATTTTTTAATGCCCAATTTACAGTTCAAACATAAGGTGGATGAAAGTGTATCAGAAATTTCGCTGATTAAATATTTTTTATCTATACCTCGTGTACGTCTCCTTGTAGGAATGCTATTCTTGTGTAATTTTGGTATTACAGGTATAGGTCCTATTTTACCGTTATATATTAAGCACTATATGCATATGACTGACGAGTTTGTGGCGACTATTGTTGGTATTATTATCTTCGGTGCTGGTGTATTCAGTGCCTTAGCATCCATTTCAATCGGTAAGGTAACACAACGATTGACCATGCCTCGTATTATCTTTACTGCTACATGGGCAGTGGGCTCCTTATTTATTTTGCAATACTTAATGCCTAGTATATGGGGACTAGGCATATTCCGTGCTATAGCCGGATTCTTTATGGCTTTATTACGCCAATTGCAAATACGCTGATATCCAAGGCTGTCCCTATTGAGCGACGCGGCATTGTCTTTGGCGCCGTATCTAGTGTAGCCATGATGGGTAATGTATTAGGCCCTGTTATTAGTGGTATTATTGCGCGTGCCTTTGGATATGGTGCTGTGTTCTGGTCTACGGCAGCGATATTCTTTGTGGCGTCTTGGTTTGTATACCGTAATTTAGTTATGTCTCGTGAAAGCAGTTCATCATAGTGAAGATGCTTTCAATGAAATATAATAGTTGTAGTTGTAGTTGTAGTTGTAGTTGTAGTTGTAGTTGTAGAAAAATATTATGTGAGTAGCAAATACCAATGAGAGGGGTTGGTGTATGTTGTGTAGTGGGCTAGTAGATAGAGTAAGGCTACTAATTATAAGAGAGATGAGAGTGTATCGTTATGTTGTTGAAACAATTAGAGTATTTTGTGTGTGTAGTTGATAATAATAGTTTTACTCAAGCTGCGACAGAGCAGTATGTGTCTCAATCTGCTATTTCACAACAAATTAAAGCCCTTGAAACGAGTTTAGGCGTGGAGCTGATGGTACGAGAAAAACGAAGCTTTCACCTAACACCAGCGGGGCAATATTTATATCGATCTGGTAAAAAATTACTAGAACGCTTTCACGCTATTAAGGTAGAAACAACCCGCATTGGTACAGATGCACGTGTTAGCTTACGAATTGGCTATTTAAATCGCTATAGTGGGATGGCTATGCAGCAAACGGTCATTCGCATGGCTAAACGCTATAAAAACCTAGATATCCGCATGTATAGTGGCAGCCATGAGGAACTATATGGCATGTTAGATGATCGTCGTGTGGATGTAATATTTAATGATCAGTGGCAGATTTTATCTGATGATTATGAAAGTTTTTTGATTGATAAGGCGATCACCATAATTGAGGTGCCACAAGGTTATACAAAGGAAGGTAGCGTCGAAATTAAAACTATTGATGACTTACCACTTATCTTAGTTTGTCGCGGTAAGTATACGCTAGCTGAGGAAGAACATTATCGTAAGGCCATTGGTTATGCCGGTGCCTTTGCATATGCTCGTACATTAGAGGAGGCGCGCTATTTAGTAGCAGGTCAACAAGGACTATTGCTGCTTGATCGTTTTAAATATTTAACCGACTCCATGCCAGGTATTGAGCGCAAGGTATTAACTAACCATGGTAAATCGATGGAGCGCAATTACTACTTTGTATCGCAACAAAATCAAAATAACACCTATGTAGAAGCCTTTAGAGAAATGTTTAAACAAGTTTTAGCAGAGTTTTAACGTATCAAAGACGGATTATGGAAAATAAATTTAATCGTCATATAACAAATAAACAATTACAATATAAAAGCCGTTAGCATATGCTAACGGCTTTACTGTCTATAGATTGCGGTATTAAAGTTATTTTAATTAAAATATTCTAAGAACATTGTGACTCCATCGATGAATAATTTTATGCCATAAATGACGAGTACTGCACCACAGAAGCGATTGATCCACGCCATATGGGTGATTTTTATTTTTTTAGCTAATAAATGCATGGTGGCAGCCAAGGCTCCAAACCACATTGGGGTCATAGCTAGGAAGCCTCCAAAGAAATAATAAATACCTTCTTCAGGTATATTAGCTTGAAAGGCGCCGAGCATCATAGTTGCATCAAGAACGGCTTGAGGATTCCCCCAGGATACAGCGATAGCGGATAGGATAATTTTACGAATTGGAATATTCGTATTTACATTGTGCATATCTGGTTCAGTTCTGAATATATTAAAGCCCATGTACACAATCAGTAGGCCCCCAAAAAGGAGTACGATAAGCTTTGTAAGCGGCCACATTTCAAGAATGGCGCCGATACCAAAGAAGGCTGCCGTACTGAGGCTCATATCAAATAGTGCCAATATGATAAGGGTCAATATGATACGACGTATAGGTTGTACCAATGCTGTGTTGATGATGAAGAGGTTTTGCATGCCAACAGGGGCAAATGTTGCGAGACCGACAAGAAGTCCTTGTAAGAAGTACATGTTAACCCTCCTAACTATAGTATGATAAAGTACTAATAAGGTGAATAGTAGCACGAAACCCCTCCATTACTGGAGGGGTTATTACTATTCTAACTATATACAATTATATCATATTAAAATAGGTATGTATATTTCTTACCATAAACCAATCATATGTTGTGTAGCTAGGCTGACTGCTGTGATGGCAATCCAGCAACAAGCACCCAATGCAAGGGCAGAACCACCGGATTTTATCAATTTTACGATATTAGTATTAAGTCCGATAGCAACCATGGCCATTGTAATAAAGTATTTGGAAATAGTTTTGAATACACTCAAGAATTGAATATCTACATTCGCATAGGATAATACTGTTGTAATAAGAGAACAAATCACAAAGTATAAAACAAATTTAGGGAAGATTTTAGCGATGCTAACACTGCTACCATCAGCTTGAGCAGCACTTTGTTTTGCTTTATATACTTGGTAACTTGCTAAACCTAAACAAATAGGAATAATTGCAAGGGTACGTGTTAATTTAACGATTGTCGCATATTCTAGTACTTGTGTACCAGTACCTTTCATACTATCCCATACGGCAGCTGTAGCTGTTACCGAGGATGTATCGTTTACGGCGGTACCAGCAAATAGACCAAAGCCCATATTGGAAAGACCAATAGCATCACCAAATGGAGGGAATACAAAAGCTGCTACTACATTGAAGAAGAATACAACGGAGATTGCTTGGGCAATATCTTGATCCTCTGCCTTGATGACTGGTGCAGCTGCAGCGATAGCAGAACCACCACAAATGGAGGAACCTACGCCGATAAGTACGGCTGTATTAGAGTCGATATAAGTGAGTCGATAGATAACATAGGACACGATTAAGGATGTAGCGATAGTTGAAATGATGACAGGTAATGAAATCCAACCTACATGTAAAATCTGTGTAATATTTAAGCCAAAGCCCAATAAAATAACGGCCCATTGTAAAATCTTTTTGGATGTAAATCCAATGCCGGCACCAGTTTTTTCGCGTTTCCAAGATGTGAATATAGAGCCAATAATTATACCTAAGATAATGGCAAAGATTGGACTACCAATAAGGTGAAATTCCAGGCCTAATAGCCAACAAGGAATAGCGAGGACTGCACAGAGCAGAATGCCTGGCAATGTTTTTTGATTGATACCCATAATAAAAACCTCCTTACTGTACATACAGTTCACGTCATATGTGGTATCATGTGGCGTTTCTCTTCTATAGTATTAATAGTACCATATTGGGGGAATTATAATCTACTAGTAATGTAAGAAATATACAGTATATTCATTTTTGTAAATATATAAGAATGAAGAGTATAATAAATGAATATTAATTA
>NZ_QSDY01000080.1 GCF_003463825.1 Veillonella sp. AM51-8BH | reverse complement strand
CGCATCGCATCGCATCGCATCGCATCGCATCGCATCGCATCGCCATGATGATACAAAATATATACTCAAATAGATAGGCTAACACTTCTATTATAACAAAAGGAGCTATGAAGCACATCGGCTTCATAGCTCAAATTTTTATTTACCGCCTGTCGCATTGTCTGCTTCGTTAGCATATACTGCGTCATATTTTTCAGCAAAGTGATCTGGATTGTAAGATTCTTTTGCTTGACGAAGACCAGGTAAGCCCATATCTTCTTCACGGTTGATGAATTCTACATCGCTAAATTCATGACGAATGAATTCATTATTGATGGCTTGGTACAAACCACGAATATCTGGATTTGCTTTTTCAATGTGAATCAACGCCATTTTATCATTCAATAATTCACCGATACTGAAAGCTTCAACGCGGCCAAACAATTTGATGGCGCCACCTTTAAGACCTAGAGCATCCCAGTTATCGAATAACAAGTTGATAGCTACCAATTCATCTTCGATACCTTCTTCATGATGAGTTTCTACCCAAGATGCTGCTGTTTCGCGGCACAATGGAATGATATCTTCAGTGATTGGCATATATTCATAGTTAGAATATTGCATGCGGAATTGATTCAAATGGTTTTTCTTTTGACGGAATTTCTTGCCAGACAAGTTGATAAGATCTTCAGACTTATAAATGTATTCGTAGTTGTCGCGGTCAGGTGTAAATTCATAACGACCAGGACATAACTCTTCCATGCGTTCTTTTACAACTTTGCTAACACCTTTAAAACGGAATGGCAAATTGTTTTCTACGAACCATTCTTTAGCGCGTAATAAACCATCGAGGAACTTTGCATCTTTACCGGCAAATGGAGGCAATAGGAACGGTTCACGTTTACCGCCACCTTGGATGTACAATACACCATTTTCCTCAGCCCAACGAATGCCGTACGCCTCTTGCCACATAAACAATGTAGTAAAGCAGTTATCAGATGCTTCGTAATGATGTTGTTCAAAATATTTATCGATTAATGGTTTATCTCTTAGTTCAAAACGTTTAAATTCTAAAATAATAATCCCTCCTATCAGATTCCTCAGTCGAGGTATTCACTATGGATACATACAACCACATGGTTGTTCATTATAATTTAACGGATTCGCCTAATTCAAAGGTTCCATCACTTGTGATTACCTTATCGCCTTCGTTTAGGCCTGAAATAATGGCTACATCATCGTCTTCTGTCATACCTACTTCAACGACACGTACGTCAACGGTATTATTTTCAGTCAATACATACACGTATTTGCCATCTTGGTTTTCACGAACTGCTTTACTTGGTACAGTGAGCATTTTCGCTTTTACATTAGACTCGATAATCAATGTATAGAATTCACCAGCCTTAATGAGGCCTTTGTCATTGTTGAAAGTAGCTTTCACAAGAACACTTGGTACATTTTCTGGCTGTGTTACATCTACATAGGTCAATTCACCAGGTAATTCTTGGTCACCTACCTTAAGTAGTACCTTAATCCCCTTTTTAGCATCAGGTGTGCCAAGCTTCATCGCCGCATCACGAGGAATGCTAAGGGATGCTACCATCGGTGTAGATTGTTGAATCATCATGAACGGACGATCTGCAATGGCCATTTGACGGTCTTCATTGTAAATAGCCGTTACCGTACCAGCTATAGGCGCTACAATTGTAGATGCTGCCATTTGTGCAGATACTTGAGCGATTTGAGCCTCAATAGCCGCCGTATTAGCGCCACCGCCGCCACCGCCAGTTGTTACTGTCGTAGTTTGTGGTTGAGACCGCTCTACAATGCGATCATATTCTTTTTGAGTAATCATGCCCGCTTCGCGCATCTTCTGAGCTTGTGCCAATTGAGCACTATCTACAGACGCTGCTGTCGTAGTTGTCACAGACGTCGCATAAGACTGAGCTGAGACTTGCGCTAACTGACCTTGTAAGGATGCTAGCTGTTGCTGTAAAGCCGATGTATCTACAGTGGCCAAGACTTGACCTTGTTGTACTTGGTCACCTACTTTCACAGCATATGCGACCTGCCCCGTCAACGTCGGCGTTACCGTCGCCTTATTGAGGGCTGTTACATTGGCGTCATTATGGATCTGCAGCGGCATATCCTTGTATGTTACATCAGCAACGGATACCGTTTTCGTACCGCAACCAGCGATGGTCAAGGCCATCATCACAACACCAAGCATAGCAACTACAGAATAAATTCGGTTTAATTTCATTCTGTCACTTCCTGTCATATTGATTTTTATCAATACCTTAGTATATCATAAAATCAATTAGAATTGTATGAAAGCTAATTCCTTTAATTAATGGATATAACGGAGGTTCTCATGGAAGAACGGATGGATTTTAGAATTTTAAATAACGGTAGCTTTATTCCCTCTATCGGTTATGGTACCTACAAAACAGGTAGCGAAGGCGAAACAGAACAAGCCGTAACTAATGCATTAAACGTAGGCTATCGATTACTCGATACAGCTGCTTACTACGGCAACGAAGAGGCCGTTGGTAGAGGCATCAAAGCATCTGGTGTTAAACGTACGGATATTATTGTAACTACCAAGATTTGGCATACCGACGCAGGCTATGATAATACAATGCGTGCTGTTGAAAGCTCCTTGAAAAAATTAGACACTAATTACATCGACATTATGCTCGTACATCAACCCCTTGGCGACTATTATGGTTCTTGGCGTGCCATGGAAGAGTTATACGATCAAAACGTATTGCGCGGGTTAGGCCTGTCTAACTTTTACGAAGATCGCTTAATCGACTTGCTATATCACTGCAATGTGAAACCGGTGGTGAACCAAATTGAATGTCATCCATTCAACCAACGCCACTCTCTTATCCAATTGATGAGAAAACATCAAGTAGTAGGCATGGCTTGGTCTCCATTCACCCGTGACCGCCAACCTATTTTTGACCATCCTATCATCAAAAGCTTGGCTGAAAAATACGGCGTGTCTAAACATCAAATTATCTTGCGTTGGCACATCCAACGTGGCATCATTCCATTGCCAAAAGCAAATAATGTAAGTCACATGGAAGCCAACTTCGATGTATTCGATTTCAAACTAACAAACATCGACATGGATGTTATGGAACTATTAGACCAACAAGACTTCTTGGAAGATCACCATACTGCACCAGTCTTGAAAGACTTTTACAACTTAAATAAATATAAAAACAAAACCACTTATATCTACTCCTCTAAGAATAGATACAAGTGGTTTATTTTATTTCGGCACATTAAATACGGCTTGTACGAGTATCATATAAATCACTGTACCGGCAGCAATCGATATGAGCATGTTACGTTTCCATAAATGTAACCCTACCGTAACAACTAATGCTATGAGCTCAGGGATACCATACGGATATGCTAAAATGACGGTCTCCTTAAAGGTATATACAACGAGCATGCCCATAACGGCAGCCGGCAAAGCCTTACCTAAAAAGAGTACAAAATCTGGTGCCTTTTTTCCTGGTGGAAATACAAGGAAGGCACCAAAACGAGTGAGTAATGTACCGGCTACAACAATAGCAACGGTAATGACCATTTCTGTACTAGTCAAGATGTACACCTCCCCACTTATACGCAATATAGCAGGCTACTAGCATACAGCTCATAGATAAAA
Organism: Veillonella sp. AM51-8BH; assembly: GCF_003463825.1. Lineage (GTDB taxonomy): Bacteria > Bacillota > Negativicutes > Veillonellales > Veillonellaceae > Veillonella. Next base: position 3,159 of record NZ_QSDY01000080.1, on the reverse strand, counting down.
GCATAAAGAGCGATTTACCAACCAATAAGAGCATAACTATGGCCATAGCTGCACCAGCTACACCAAAGGCTCTAATCTTGTTATTTTTTGCGTTGAGCAGCATTTCAAGAAATACCACTATGAACAGACCTGGTAATACAAAATCGATGCCCCGTAAATCTACAGTAGCCAAGAGATTGCCAAACAGACCACCTGCAAAGGTACTAAATACCCAGAACACATAGTTGAGCCAAGACACGTGGAAATAAAACCATTTTTCATCTACATCATCGGGCAGTTTAGTAGCCATATTGATGGCAAAACTTTCATCACACATCCAAGCAACTGTAGGAAACCATTTCCAGCCCATATGTACATATCGTTGTAGTGCAGATAGTCCATAAAAGAAATGGCGTCCATTAACGAACATGGTCAGTATAAACGCATTAATCGGATCAAATCCGGCCATCAACATGCCGATCGTCACAAACTCCATGGATCCTGCAAAAATGGTAGCCGCTAAAACCGGCGCCGTCCACCAAGGGAACCCTTGGCTCGTTGCATATAAACCAAACCCTAAACCTATGAAAAAGAAGCTGATACCCATAGGAACCATAATAGGAAATGCAAAGGAAAATGCACTTCGATTTTTTATTTCATTCATAGGGGGCGCCTCCTTTCCAAATCACATACATTTAAAGTGTTAATGTCATTTATTATAAAGCACGCGTTAAAATTTCGCGAGCTACTTCTGGTGTTACGTCACCTTTTTCACCAAGTCGTGTCATACCATGGTCTTCTAATTGTTTCACAATTTTATCAACGGCTTCAACGCCAAGACCATAATCTTTCAAATGGGTAGATACGCCAAGGGACTCGAAGAATTCACGAGTTTTTGCAATAGCCTTATCTGCTTTTTCCTCCTTTGTACCTTCTGTAATATGCCATACACGTGTAGCATATTGGGCCAATTTATCAAGCTTATCGGATTTTTTCACTTCTAACAACGCAGGCAATACAATAGCCAATGTGATGCCGTGGTCAAGATGGTAAGCCGCCGTTAACTCATGACCGATAAGATGTGTTGCCCAGTCTTGTGGCACGCCGGCACCGATCAAGCCGTTTAATGCCAAGGTAGAGGCCCACACGTGATTAGCGCGAATGTCGTAGTTTTCTGGATTTTCTACTGTTTCTTTGCCGATTTCAATCATAGTTTTCAAAATACTTTCACTAAAACGATCTTGAATACGGCCATCTACAGGATATGTTAAATATTGCTCTGTGGTATGCACGAATGTATCGATAACGCCATTCTTAACTTGTTTTTCTGGCAATGTGAAAGTCAATGTTGGATCGAGCATAGAGAACTTAGGGAATACTAAGCTACTGAACACAGGGAACTTACCATCACCATAGGTAATAACAGCACCATTATTCATTTCAGAACCTGTGGCAGGTAGTGTCATAACGGTACCAAATGGTAATGGATTTGGTACCATTTCTACCGGAACCTCTGGAACACCAGCTTTCATAACATCAATAACAGGGCCATCATAAGTAGCACCCATAACGATGAGCTTTGTAGCGTCCACCACAGAACCACCGCCTACAGCAAGGACGAAATCTACGCCATGTTCTTTAATGAAAGCAACGGCACGTTCGCATGTTTCGAGAGATGGATTTGGTTCAATACCACCGAATTGTTCCACCTTACGGTCACCAAGAGCTGCCACAATGCGGTCAATAAGACCACTGCGCACAGCAGAGCCACCACCATATGTAATAAGCACCTTTGCATCCTTTGGTACTAATGCATTTAATTCGCTCAAGCGATCTTTACCGAATACAATATGTGTAGGGTTATAAAAATCAAAGTTAAACATAGTGACCTCCTATGTATATCATATAAAACCTATAAGTCTAATTGTACGAAATTTATATCTATTATATCATTTTTTCGATATTCTTAGATATGCTACACCCCTTATCATTAGCGAGCTCATAAAAGCCATAGCTTTAATCTATAGCTAACCGATATCTTTTGCTCTATATACAAAATCCCATTCACATGATAGGATATATACATTATATGTATAAGTAGAAAGGAATGTTCACATGAAATTAAAAAAATTTATTGCCCCTCTTCTCGTTGGCGTTCTAGCATTCGCCATCGCAGGTTGCGGCACAGATACAAATCAATCTAGCCAAGCACCAAAAGAAATTAAAATCGGTGCTACTGCAGGTCCTCACGCTCAAGTAGCTGAAGCAGTTGCAAAAGAAGCTAAAAAACAAGGTATCGACCTTAAAGTTGTAGAGTTCTCCGATTATGTAACACCAGATAAAGCTCTTGCTGATGGCGACATTCAATTGAATGCGTACCAACACGTGCCATTTATGGAAAACTTTAACAAACAAAATGGTTCCAACTTAGTAGCAATCGGTAAAACCCTTTTAGTGCGTATGGGATTATATAGTAATAGTGTACATAGCGTACAAGATGTACCTGAAGGCGCTACGGTTTCTATTCCAAATGACCCTACTAATGGTGGTCGTGCATTAGTATTATTAGCTAAAGCTGGATTAATTACGTTAAAAGATGGTGTCGGCTTCAAAGCAACTGTTGCAGATATCACATCTAACCCGAAAAATATAAAGATTCAAGAATTAGAAGCAGCTCAATTACCTCGTAGTCTAGATGATGTAACAATTGCAGTTATTCCAATGAATTATGTACAAAGTGCTGGCCTTAGTGTAGAAAAACAAGGCTTCTTCTTCGAATCAAAAGATGAACCACTAACAGTCATCGTACTTGCGGTACGTAGTGAAGACAAAGACAACGAAACTTACAAAAAAATTGCAGACATTTACAAATCTGATGCAATTAAACAATTCATCAACGATACTTTCAAAGGTAGCATTACATCTGCAAACTAACCAAAAGACCGACCTCAATACGAGGCCGGTCTTTTTGATAAACAATCTTTTATAGATCTATAAATACGACTATCACCTTAACAAATGTAGTAACTACAGTAAAATATGTATAATGCCAAAAAGCGATACCCTAACTATGATATGTACCCATTTTCCTGGACACATATTATTTACTAGCCTAAACACATGGATGCTTCCCTGTATTTTACAGGGGGCATCCATTTTGTTTTTTTCTGGATCCTTCTG
>NZ_QSDY01000008.1 GCF_003463825.1 Veillonella sp. AM51-8BH | reverse complement strand
CTATAGAATTTAATATTGAGTCTAGTTTGACATGGTACTTTTTCTCCTCTATAATAACGATTATCGAATTATTTCGATTTTTATTTTGCTTTGAAAGAAGGATTACTATGTTAAGCTTTATTTTTAAAAGTAAACCTAATTATATTAATTTTGGCCTCTTAGTTTACCGTTTGGCACTTGGTATTTCCATGTTTTATCATGGATATTTAAAGTATTTGAGCGGTGCTGAAGGCCTTTATAAAGTTGGATCTATGTTGGCACCATTAGGTGTACCTAGTGGTTATGAAATATTAGGCACTATGGCAGCATATGCAGAAATGATAGGTGGCGTACTTATAGTGCTTGGTCTATTTACAAGAATTGGATCTTTGCTACTTATAGGTACACTAGCAATAGCAACGATATTAAATCTTAGTGGTAGTTTCTTTAGTTGGGACTATCCATCTCAAATGGGATTTGGTGCTCTTATGTTGTTCTTCGCTGGCGCAGGCCGCTATAGTCTTGATAAAGCTTTATTTAAATAATAATTAGGATAATAGACTCATCGTTTGATGGGTCTTTTATTTGTATAGCGAGGTTATTATGAACACAAAAACAGTTCCGTTTACAGCCGAACAATTGGAAAATATTATTGCCCAATACCCAACACCATTTCATATTTATGATGAAGAAGGTATCATTGAAAATATGAAAGCATTCATCAATGCATTTTCTTGGAATAAAGGGTTCAAACAATATTTTGCTGTAAAAGCAACTCCTAATCCATATATTATGCGTGTATTACAAAAGCTTGGTGTAGGTGCCGACTGCTCTTCCTTAGCAGAGTTAATGCTATGTGAAAAAGTGGGCATTACAGGTCATGATATTATGTTTACATCTAATGACACACCATATGTGGAATATAAAAAAGCACTTGAATTAGGTGCTATCATCAATCTTGATGATATTACTCATATTGAATATTTGGAAAAAAATCATGGTTCTTTGCCTGATACATTCTGCGTACGTTATAACCCAGGCTCCTTAAAAGAAGGCGGTAATACAATTATCGGCCTTCCTGAAGAAGCTAAATATGGTATGACACGTGAACAGATTCTTGAAGCTTATAAACAGTTGCAAGCTAAAGGTGTAAAACACTTTGGTATCCATACAATGGTTGTATCTAACGAGCTTGATATTGATGGCTTAGTTGGCACTGCTGAACTTTGCTTCAATCTAGCAGTAGATATTAAAAATGAACTAGGCATCAATGTTGAGTTTATTGATCTTGGTGGTGGTGTAGGTGTTGCTTATAAACCAGAACAAACACCAGTAGATTTCAATGCACTTAGTAAAGGTGTAGAAGAGGCCTATAATAGAATTCTAGTAGCTAATGGCCTTGGTGATGTAGCATTGGCTTATGAATGTGGCCGTATGGTTACAGGTCCATTTGGTTACTTAGTTTCTACAGCAATTCACAAAAAGGATATTTATCGTCACTACATCGGTTTAGATTCCTGTATGGCAAACCTTATGCGTCCAGCATTATATGGTTCTTACCACCATATTACTGTAATGGGTAAAGAAAATGCACCTAAGGATCACGTGTACGATGTAACTGGTTCTTTATGTGAAAACAATGATAAATTTGCTATTCAACGTGAGTTGCCAAAAATCGATATTGGCGATCGTATTATCATTCATGATGCTGGTGCGCATGGTCACTCCATGGGATTCAACTATAATGGTAAATTGCGCTCTGCTGAGTTGTTATTACATAAAGACGGTTCTGTTACACAAATTCGTCGTGCTGAAACATATGATGATTTGTTTGGCACCCTCGATTTCTCTAACCTATAATTTAATATTGAGAATCGAATAGGATGAGAATGAATATTAATAAAAACCTATCAATATATGTAATATATGATATTCTTTTAATTCCTGTATATTTTAGTAGGAATATCTTGCTATCATTTAGATAAGAATGTATAATGATTATAGATTGTTATGCACATACTTGCTAAGTTGGCGAGAATTACGGCGGTATTCACGTTAGTGCGTACCGCCTTTTTATATGTGTCAATATATACGTTTTACATATAATGCTTGTATGTTTCTTATTAATACATACATTATGAGAAGGAGTGAACATTTTGGCTGAATTACTTCAGATAAAAGATTTAAAGGTATCCGTTGAAGGTAAACAAATCTTAAAAGGTATCAACTTAACAATTAATAAAGGTGAAATCCATGTTGTTATGGGTACAAATGGTGCAGGTAAATCTACACTTGCCAATGCTATTATGGGTAACACTACATATACTGTAGATAGCGGATCTATTGTTTTTGATGGTAAAGATATTACGGAAGATGCAGTAAATGATCGTGCGAAAGCAGGTATCTTTATGTCCTTCCAAAATCCAATTTCTATTCCTGGCATTACAGTAGAAAACTTCATCCGTACTGCGAAATCTACAATTACTGGTGAAAATGTACGTGCTTTATCTTTCAAAAAAGAATTGAAAGAAAAAATGGATGAATTATCCTTCGATGTATCTTATGCACAACGTTATGTAAATGAAGGGTTCTCCGGTGGTGAACGCAAGAAAAATGAAATTCTTCAAATGTCCATTTTAAATCCTAAATTGGCTATTCTTGATGAAACAGACTCCGGCCTTGACGTAGATGCGGTTCGTATCGTATCTGAAGGTGTACAACGTTTCCACAACGAAGACAATGCTGTATTGATCATCACTCACCATAACCAAATCTTGCAAAAATTAAAACCTGATTTCGTTCATGTATTGATCAATGGTAAGATCGTTAAAACTGGTGATGCTTCTCTTGTACGTGAAATCGAAGAAAAAGGTTACGACGCATACAAAGCATTAGCATAGGAGGCACAATGGAAGAAAGAAAGAAAACCCAAGTCGCGGATATGGACCGTGGTGTCTACGATATTAAGAATGACTTTGAATATTCTTATATTTCTGATGCTGGTTTAACAGAAGATATTATCCGTGAAATTTGGTCTAATAAAAATGAACCTGAATGGATGCTTGACTTCCGTTTGAAATCTTTAGAAATCTACAATCGCATGGGTATTCCAAATTGGATTCCTGATATTTCTGGCTTAGATATGGCAAATATCCATACTTATGTTAAGCCAAAAGTAGATATGAAAGAAAACTGGGACGAAGTTCCAGAAGAAATTAAAAGTACTTTTGACCGCTTAGGTATTCCAGAAGCGGAAAAAACATCTCTTGCAGGTGTTGGTGCTCAATATGACTCTGAAGTTGTATACCACAGTATCCAAGAAGATCTTGTTAAACAAGGCGTTATCTATACTGATATCGAAACTGCACTTCATGAGCATGAAGAAATCGTAAAAAAATACTGGATGACATTGATTCCACCTACAGATCATAAATGGGCTGCTCTTCATGGTGCCGTTTGGTCTGGTGGTTCCTTCGTATACGTTCCAGCAGGCGTACAAGTAGAGATTCCATTGCAATCTTACTTCCGCTTGAATGCACCAGGTGCTGGTCAGTTTGAACATACTATGATCATTGTAGAAGAAGGTGCTAAATTGCACTTTATCGAAGGTTGCTCTGCTCCTAAGTATGATGTATCTAACCTTCATGCAGGCGCTGTTGAATTGTTCGTTAAAGACAATGCTACATTGCGTTACTCTACAATTGAAAACTGGTCTAAAAATATGTACAACCTTAACACAAAACGTTGTGTAGTAGGTAAGAATGGTACAATCGAGTGGGTATCTGGTTCCTTTGGTTCCAAAGTTTCTTGCTTGTATCCAATGAGTATTCTTAACGGTGAAGGTGCGCATGCTGAATTTACAGGTGTAACATTCGCTGGTGAAGGCCAATTCCTTGATACAGGCTGTAAAGTGGTACATAATGCACCATATACAACAAGTAATGTAAACTCTAAATCCATCTCTAAATCCGGTGGCGCTGCAATTTACCGTGGCCTTTTGAAAATTGGTCCTAAAGCTGAACATTCTAAAGCAACAGTTTCTTGTGAATCCTTGATGCTTGATGCTGAGTCTCAATCTGATACAATCCCAGCAATTATCGTAGAAAACGATAATGTGGATTTAGGTCATGAAGCAAAAATCGGTCGTATTTCCGATGAAGCAATTTTCTACCTTATGACTCGTGGTATCAGCGAAGAAGAAGCTCGTGCTATGCTTGTTCGTGGTTTCGTAGAGCCAATCTCTAAAGAATTGCCACTAGAATATGCAGTAGAAATGAACAATCTAATCAATCTTGAATTAGAAGGTTCTATCGGTTAAGGAGGAATTATGAGCGAATTACTATTTAATGAACTCCCTAGACCGACATTCAGATGGTTACGCGTTAATCATACTGTAAGCTCTCTAGCTGGAGAAGATGCAGCGGTACAATCCATCGCTGTAGAAGCGAATAAAAATATACTTTCACCATTACCTGCTGGTGCAGCATTGCTAGATGGTAATTATGAAGGGGCTAATAAAGAAGCTGTTCAACTATTAGTGGAAAAAGCAGAAGGCTATGCTATCAATGTACCTGCTAAGGCGAAAGAAGTTGTAGGTATCCGCATTGATGCTAATGCACGTGTAGCTAACCGTTTCCAATTCATCGTTGGTGAAGGGGCAGAACTAGAGGTACAATTCTATGTAACTGGCACTGGTGAAGCTTTAACAAATGTTAGTTATCTAAATGAATACGATGTAAAAGAAGGCGGTAAAGTTGTAGTGAAAAAGGTAAATCTTTTACCTGAACATGTACAACATATCGAACATCGTTATACAAAATTGGAAGATAAAGCAGATGTAGAATACATTAACATTGAACTTGGTGGTAGCGAAAATATTTTGAACTACTATCATGATTTAGTAGGTCAAGAATCTCGTATGGTTCATGATATTGCTTATCTTGGTAACGAAGAACAAAAATTTGATATCTCCATGATTATGAGTCATGGTGGTAAAAAATCTTTCAGTGATATTCATACATTAGGTGCTCTTAGTGGCAATTCTAAAAAATCTTTCCGTGGTACTCTTGATTTCCTTCATGGTGCAACAGCTTCTGAAGGTGCGGAAGAAGATACTTGCTTATTGTTAGATCCAACTGTAAAATCTATTTCTTTACCTCTATTATTGTGTAAAGAAGATAATGTAGTGGGTAATCATGCAGCGAGTGCAGGCCAAATTGATCATAATAAATTGTTCTATATCATGAGCCGTGGCTTTAGTGAAGTAGAAGCAAAACATATCATTGTAGAATCTATGATTCGACCTATTATTGATCGCATTGGTGATGAAACGATTGAAGAAGCAGCGTTAGCAGCTGTACGTAATAAAATTTAAAGAGGCGTTTTTATGAGACCAATTGCAGAAGCATATAAAGACTTTCCTATACTACATAAAGAGCATAATGGGCACCGCGTTATCTATTTAGATAGCGGTGCTACTGCACAAATTCCACAATCCGTAATTGATCGTGTTGTGGAACATATGACACAACGTAATGGTAATCCACATCGTGGCTCTCATATTTTAGCTATTGAAGCATCTGAAGACTATGAAAATGCACGTGATCGCGTAGTTGAATTTATCAATGCTCGTGAGCGTGAAGAAGTTGTATTTACACGTAATAGTACAGAATCTATGAACTTGATTGCTCATAGCTATGGTCTTCATAATGTGAAGAAAGGTAACAAGATTGTCATTACTGTTGCGGAACATCATGCCAATCTTGTAACATGGCAATATGTAGCAGAACAAACAGGGGCAACCTTAGAATATATGTACCTTGATGAACATGGGCATTTAAAAGATGGTGAAATCAATAAAATTGATGAGAACACTAAAATTGTTGCCTTTGCTCATGTTAGTAATGTGCTTGGTATGGAATTCCCTGTAAAGGAATTAACTGAAAAAGCGCATTCCGTAGGTGCTGTAGTAGTTCTCGATGGTGCTCAATCTACACCTCATAAAAAAATTGATGTTCAAGAATTAGACTGCGATTTCTTCGTATTCTCTGGTCATAAAATGTGTGCATCTCAAGGTATTGGTGTACTTTATGGTAAACGTGAGTTATTAGAAGCGATGCCACCTTTCCTATTGGGTGGGGATATGATTGAATATGTAAAAGAACAAACTACTACATTCAATGAGCTTCCATATAAGTTTGAAGCAGGTACACCAAATGCTGATGGCGCCGTTTCCTTACATGCGGCAATTGATTATTTAGAATCATTTGGCATGGATGCTATTGAAGCTTATGAAGAGGAACTAGTAGCATATATTCTTCCTAAAATTGTTGCATTACCACATGTTCATGTGATTGGTTCTCAAAATCCTAAGGAAAAACATGGTGTAATTGCATTCACTGTAGATGATGTACATCCTCATGATGTAGCTACGATTTTGGACTCTAAAGGCATTTGTGTTCGTTCTGGACACCATTGTGCACAACCATTAGGTGCATTCTACAATGTATCTGCATCTACTCGTCTAAGCATGTACTTATATACTCGTAAGGAAGATTTAGATGCATTCTTAGAAGTATTGAAGACTGTTCGTTCAGTAATGGGTTTTAAAGATTAGGAGATTTACCATCAATGGAAATGGATCAATTATATACAGAACTTATTTTGGAACATAACCAAGATAAGCGTAATAAACATGAGTTAGCTCATTTTACAAATTCTGAACATGGCCATAACCCTAGTTGTGGTGATGATCTAACATTACAACTCAACGTAGAAGATGGCATTATCAAAGATGCTGCTTATACCGGCTCTGGTTGTGCTATCAGTCAAGCATCTGCATCTATGATGATTGATATTATTAAGGGTAAATCTGTTGAAGAAGCTCTTCGCTTGGTAGAAATTTTCTTAGGTATGATTAAAAAAGAAATTACTGATGAAAATGAGTTAGAAGAATTAGAAGATGCTATGGCATTGCAAAATATTTCTAACATGCCAGCGCGTGTTAAGTGTGCGGTTCTTGCATGGCATACATTAAAAGAGGCTTTAAAGAAATAATATGAAGAAAACAATATTATTTGATTTAGATGGAACTTTAACAGATTCTCAAGAAGGTATTCTTAAAAGTATTAAATTTGCATTGGAACATTTTGGATATGATGTTCCTGATGAAGAAACATTGCAATTATTTTTAGGACCACCATTGGTAGATGCTTTTCAAGAGTATTGTGGCATGACCTTTGAACAAGCGGAAGAAACGTACTTTAAATTCCGCGAACGATATGGTACAATCGGTAAATTTGAAAATCAAGTGTATCCGAATATTGTAGACTTGTTGGCTAAATGCAAAACAGAACAATATACTATTGCCGTTGCTACAGCAAAGCCTGAGCATTATGCTAAGGATATTTTAGATCACTTTGAATTAACACCTTATTTTGATGTAATTGTAGGTGCTAATTATGAAAGTGGTTTATTGCATAAGAAAGAGATTCTTGAAAAAGCTCTTAAACTTTGTGGCAATCCTTTAACTGATGAAAATGGTCGTCGTTTGGCCTTTATGGTAGGCGATCGTAAGTATGATGTAGAGGCAGCTAACGAACTTGGTTGTATTTCTATCGGTGTTACTTATGGTTATGGTACAGAAGCTGAACTAAAAGAAGCCGATGCAGAGTACATCTGTGATGATGTTGATGAAATTGCTGATGTTCTCGATCTTGAAGAAATGATGGTTCGTAGATAAGCTATTATAAATAAAATATTAACCTTAAAAAGGCTAGAGGGTTTTCCTCTAGCCTTTTTGTATCTATCTAATAAAAGGACTAACCAATAAGGTTAGTCCTTTGTACTATTTTTTTAGTCCGCTTTTTTTAGCTAATGTTTTGATAACCTTAGCACTTTGTTTTTTCAATTTGCCGCCTGTTTGTTTGAGTTGAATACGTGTACGAGAAACACGACCAAGTGTAGTAATCTTTGTTTTACGACGTGGCTTCATATCGCGTTCGTTACCAAAGTCGCCACGTTGTACACTTGTTGCTTTTACCTTTTCTGCTCTGAAAGATTTACGCAACGCTTTCATAATTAATGTGAGCGGTAAGGATTGCTCAAAAGAATACAAATCAACAGCCACATAGCCTAGAGCAGGATACGTGTGCAATGTAAAGTGAAAGCCTGGTGCAACAGATAGGAGGGCGATCTCCTCGTCCATAACTTGACAACTGATTTCATCAACATCAAGGTCAGCTAAATCAAATGCGGTTGCTACACTTTCTTGTACAGCTGTAGCGGATGAGATTGCATCTTCATCGCAGGAATATAAATCAATTAACAGTTCTTGTCCTAATGCTTCTGCCATAACAACACCTTCTTTCATAAAAATATATCTCATTTATTATACCTATAATTTAAGATTAAGTCCAATTATAGGGGGATGTATTAAAAGGTCAAATGTATAGTATAGAAATTTGACCTTTATATTGACTAAAGTCAAAAAGTCAAATATAATAGATATATGTAAAAAGCAAATAGTCAAAATATATATTAAATAAAATGTTAAAGAGGTGTTTTTTATGAGTATGATAGCTGATAAAATAGAAAAGTTTATATTGGATCGTATGCGTGAAGAACAAGAGAAATTAATTTTAAAGCGTAACGAATTAGCTGATGAGTTAGATTGTGCACCTTCGCAAATTAGTTATGTTTTAAGTACGCGATTTTCCAATGAGCGTGGGTTTGATGTGGAATCAAGACGTGGATTAGGTGGATATATTCGAATCACAAAATTAAATCCAGAAAGTTCTGATTCTCTACCAGCTGTAACAACCTATCGTATTTATGAAGGTCAAAATACAGTAGATCGTTTAATTGATATAAAAGATGTAGACCAATCATTATTTCAATTACTACAAGCAGAAAAAATTACTCGTCGTGAGGCTCAATTGATGCATAATTCTTTTGCTACATTGATTAAAAATACGGATATTGAACATCGAAATAATGCAATTCGTGAGCTATACGCAACAATGGTGGATACACTACGGAAGGAGTGATGATCAGTGATATGTGATCATTGCCATAAAAATGAAGCTACTATCCATATGACAAATATTGTAAATAATCAGAAAACGGAACAACATTTGTGCAATACTTGTGCTACAGCACTACAACAAGAGGGAAAATTATCTCCCTATAGTTCCTTTATGAATGATATGTGGGATGATAGCTTTTTTACCAATGATTTCTTTAAAAATATGGTCTATCCTGATAATTTATTAAAATCTCATCAATCTAAACGGTGTCCTCAATGTGGTATTACCTATGATGAGTTTAATCGGGTAGGCAAGTTTGGTTGTGATATATGCTATGAAACCTTTGCTAGTGAAATAAAACCGTTATTACAACGTTTGCAAGGTAGTTCTGAATATGAAGGGTCAGTTCCTAGTCATGGTAATAATGTGTTTAAAGCTAAGTATGAAGTTAAACAATTGCGTAATCAATTAGAGATGGCAATTCAAGCAGAGAAATTTGAAGATGCAGCTATCTTAAGAGATAAAATAAAAGAATTAGAAGCCATCATTGGTGGCAATAAAGAATAGGAGGTTCTTATTATGTTAGATACTATATTAGACTCTCCTTTAAGTTCATGGCTACAACTCGATACGGACGCAACGGATCATATTGTGATTTCTAGTCGGATTCGATTAGCAAGAAACTTTGATGGTGTGCTTTTTACAAATCGAAATGATATGTCGTCATTAGAAAAAGTAAATTCTTTTTCTAGAAGTTTGCTTAAACCCCTAAAAGACGTAGATGGACATCAATATTCCAATATTAACCTAGAGCAATTAAGTGAACGTGATCGGGCTATATTAGTGGAAAAACATTTGATGAGCCCTGCTTTAGAGGAAAAACTACCGTACCGCAACTTAGTAGTTTCTGATGATGCATCAATTGTGATTATGGTAAATGAAGAAGATCATTTGCGAATTCAATCTATGGTTTCTGGATTGAGATTAGAAGTAGCTTATGAACGTGTATTAAAAATCGACAAGGCTATTGAAGCAAAATATCCATATGCCTTTGATGAACGATTTGGTTATTTAACGGCTTGTCCAACTAATGTCGGTACAGGTTTACGAGCATCTATAATGTTACATTTACCAGCCTTGACTATATCTGGAAAAATTACACGCCTCATTCGTAGTATCATTCAGTTGGGCTACTCTGTGCGTGGATTATATGGTGAAGGTTCAGAAGCATTAGGAAATATATATCAAATTTCTAACCAACGTACCATGGGTACTAGTGAAAAAGATACAATAGAGCAATTAACAAAGATTGTAGAAGGGATTATTGCAGAAGAGCGAAAATCTCGTCAGTTATTATTACATAATGATAAAGAAGGTTTAGAAGATGTGTTATGGCGCTCCTATGGAGTTCTACAGAATGCACGCCGTGTAAATGGTAAAGAGGCTTTAACAAAGCTTAGTGATATCCAGTTAGGCGTTGACTTAAATATTTTACCTCAATGGGGTAAGGATTCCTTTAATGAGCTGATTGCTATAACTAGACCTAATTTCCTTTCAAAGTATGCAGGAAATGATAATCTAACAGATATCGAGTGTGATAGCTATCGGGCAAAGGTAATCCGTCAAAAGCTTTCACATTAATAGCTATTCCAATGGTATAGCCTACCATTGTTTATATATATTTGAAGAGAAATAATTACAATTTACATAGATAGATGAGGTGATAGTATGATGCAACGATTTACAGATGATGCACAGCGTGTTCTTTCCTTTGCTCAAGAAGCCGCATTGGAGTTGGGACATGACTATGTAGGCACTGAACATGTACTCATCGGCCTGACAAAGGTTAAAAATGGTGTTGCTGCTAAGGCCTTAGAAGAGCTTAATATTTTTACAGAAGATATTTTTGAAGCTGTAGAAGAGCAAGTGGGCCGCGGTAATAAAAAAGCAACATCTATATATATGACGCCACGTGTTAAGAATGTACTTGAGTTAGCTGTTCAAGTAGCTAATCGCATGAATCATAATTACGTTGGTACTGAGCATATTCTACTTGGTTTACTCAGCGACGGCGGTGGTGTTGCAGTTGGGATTTTACGGGCTATGAATATTCGTACCGACGATATAGTTGAAGCGATTCGTCATATTCTTGGCTCTAGTACTAATGGTAATCATAGTGGTCAAGAAGGAGCAAATAACAATGGCGACTTAGGTGAATTAACTGATTTCGCTACGGACTTAAATGAGTCTGCAAAACAAGGTAAAATTGATCCTGTTATTGGTCGCGATACTGAAATTCAACGAGTTATTCAAATACTTAGTCGTAGAACTAAAAATAATCCCGTTCTCATTGGTGAACCTGGTGTAGGTAAGACGGCCATTGCTGAAGGTTTGGCGCAACGTATCGTCAACGGTAATGTGCCAGAAATTTTGCGTAATAAACGCATTATTTCCCTTAGCATTAGCTCTATGTTAGCTGGTGCAAAATACCGTGGCGAATTTGAAGAGCGTTTAAAAAAAGCGATTGATGAAGTTCAACAACATAAGGATATGATTATCTTCATTGATGAAATTCACACATTAGTTGGAGCAGGTGCCACTGAAGGCGCTATGGATGCGGCAAATATCTTGAAACCAGCTTTGGCACGCGGTGAATTCCAAGTTATTGGCGCTACGACACTTGATGAATATAAAAAGCATATTGAAAAAGATGCTGCTTTAGAGCGTCGTTTCCAACCTGTTCAAGTAGGAGAACCTAATGAAGAGGATGCTCTTGAAATCTTGAGCGGCTTACGAGATCGTTATGAGGCCTTCCATAAGGCTAAAATTACAGATGAAGCATTAAAAGCTGCTGTTACTTTATCTAGTAGATATATTACAGATCGATTTTTGCCGGATAAAGCTATCGATGTGGTTGATGAGGCTGCATCTAAGGTTCGTATGAAGGTATTTTCGGCGGCACCAGATGTTAAAGCTTTAGAAGACAGACTCAATACGGTTAAGAAGGAAAAAGAAGCGGCTGTCACATCACAAGATTTTGAAAAGGCAGCTAAACTTCGTGATGAAGAGCAAGCTCTAGTTAAAGAAATTGATGATAAAAAAACTGTAGCTAAAGAAGAAAGTGATAAAAAATTAATAGTTACAGAGGAAGATATCGCTGCAGTAGTAGCTCAGTGGACTGGTATTCCTGTAACTAAAATAGCAGAGGAAGAATCAGAAACATTGCTTCATTTAGAAGATGAGTTACATAACGCGTCATCGGTCAAGATGATGCTGTTACAGCTGTAGCAAAAGCTGTGCGCCGTGCAAGGGCTGGATTAAAGGATCCAAAACGTCCAATAGGTTCCTTCTTGTTCCTTGGACCAACAGGAGTTGGTAAAACTGAGCTAGCAAGAGCGCTTGCATCCTCCTTGTTCGGCGATGAATCTGCTATGATTCGACTTGATATGTCTGAATATATGGAAAAACATACTGTTTCTCGTTTAGTTGGAGCACCTCCAGGATATGTAGGCTATGAAGAGGGAGGCCAATTGACTGATGCAGTTCGACGTAAACCATATAGTGTTATTTTACTCGATGAAGTAGAAAAGGCTCATGCAGATTTCTTTAATATCCTATTACAAGTTCTTGATGATGGCCGTCTTACAGATAGTCAAGGGAGAACCGTAGACTTTAGAAATACGGTTATCATCATGACTAGTAATTTAGGGGCAAAAGCATTACATAAGAACTCTACAGAATTAGGTTTCTTGGCACCAAAAAAAGCAGAATCTCATTCTAATGATTCTAAAAAAATAGATTTTAAAGAGGCTAAGAAATCTGTTCTGGATGCAGTAAAACGTCACTTCAGACCAGAGTTTTTAAATCGCATTGATGAGATGATTGTATTCCATCCATTAACTGAAGAGGACTTAACAAAAATTGTAACAATTTTGATGAGTGATGTAATAAAACGTCTTGGAGAACGTGATTTACATTTAGAAATTACACCTGAGGCTATGAAATTGCTCGTTAAAGAAGGTTCCGATTTTACTATGGGTGCTCGGCCTTTAAAACGCGCTATTCAACGCTTAATTGAGGACCCTGTATCCGATCTTATTTTGAAAGGAGAGGCGATAGCAGGAAAAACTATTAAAGCTAATGCAAAGGATAACGATATTGTTGTAACGATTTAATATAAATACAAAATTAATAGTTAATGACTACCTTTCATATAAATTATATGGCTTAAATGGTATACTATAGAATAATGATAGTAACCATGTAGTAAAATTATGCATAAAAGGTCATGAATGGTTATCATTCATGGCCTTTTTATCTTTTATAACAGTTTTGAGGTATTATGGCAAAAGCAAAATCAGTATTCTTCTGTCAAAATTGTGGAGCGGAGTCTTCTAAGTGGATGGGGCGTTGTCCACAATGTGGTGAATGGAATACATTAGTTGAAGAGATTATTAAAGAAACTAAACATAGCCGCACACCTTCACGAGGTGTGGGAAACCAAACAACAAAACCAACAGCTTTACCAGATATTGAAATTTCATCTATCGCTCGTGTCTCTACAACCTTTGGTGAAATCGACCGCGTATTAGGTGGTGGGATTGTTCCTGGGGCTCTTATGCTCTTAGGTGGTGATCCTGGTATAGGCAAGTCTACACTACTTCTTCAAGTATCTCAAAAGGTGGCTGATACGGTAGGTACTGTACTATATGCATCTGGAGAAGAGTCTCAATTACAGCTTAAGCTTCGGGCAGAACGACTTCATATTAATAGTGAGCGACTACAAGTTATTGCTGATACAGATTTAGATCATATCTTAGAGCAAGCTGATGCAATGACGCCTTCTTTGTTAGTTATCGATTCTATTCAAACCATGTATACCGGAGATATCGATGCTGCTCCAGGTAGTGTTAGCCAAGTGCGAGAATGTACATCGCGCATCCTTCGCTTCTGTAAAGAACGAAATATTCCAACGGTAATCATTGGACATGTTACTAAGGAAGGCAATATTGCGGGGCCCCGTATGTTAGAACATATGGTGGATGTAGTGCTTTACTTTGAAGGCGAACGGTCTTACCAATTCCGTATTTTGCGCTCAATTAAGAATCGTTTTGGATCTACATCTGAAACAGGTATTTTTGCCATGGTTGAGGAAGGGTTACAAGAGTTATCTAATCCATCAGCTTCCTTATTGGCAGAACGATCTGATGAGGAAAGCGGCAGCGCCGTTATGATTTATCTTGAAGGGGTTCGTCCTATCCTTGTAGAGGTACAAAGCCTTGTTGTTACGACTGCTTTTGGTATGCCTAGAAGAACTGCAATCGGTTATGACCTTAATCGTTTAATAGTACTTTTGGCAGTATTAGAAAAACGTTGTGGTTTTACGTTAGGTAATAAGGACGTGTACGTTAACGTTATTGGTGGTCTCAAGGTAAATGAACCAGCTTGTGACTTGTCTATGGCTGTTGCTATCGTATCTAATTTAAAAAATCGCATTGTTCCTACCGATATGGTTATTTTAGGTGAAGTAGGGCTCACCGGTAATGTTCGTAGCATCCCACGTATTGAACAGCGTATTAATGAAGCAAAGAAATTAGGCTTTAAAAAGTTTATTATTCCTGAAGGCAATTATAAGCAAATCAAGGATAATGATAGTTCTATCAAGATTAGAGGCGTTAAATCTATTCAAGAGGCAATGCAATTGGTGTTTTCTTAATTAGGAGGTGATTTGATGATTTATCGGATATTGCGCTATGTAATAGCCATTCTCGTGGGCACAGCGGCCTATGTTGGAATGGATAGCTTAGCACCTATTATCGACCCATATTTGGTCTCTCAATTTGAGTCCTTTGGGGATATGTCATTGACTATTGCACGTATTTCAGTATTAATTTTTGGTACTTTATTAGGCGTTATTATTGGGTATTTAATTTCTTCATTTATTTTAAAGCAAGGCTTAGTCATTGCTAAACGTTTAGAACGCATTCTTACTCATATTCCAAATCAAGAATTGATTGCAGGCACCATCGGTTTATTATTCGGTCTTATTATTGCAAATTTAATTGGTGTTGCATTCCATCAAGTACCTATTATAGGACCTTATATTCCTATTATATTGAGTGCTATCTTTGGATATAGTGGCCTTAAGCTCATGGCCCGTAAAGGCCCTGAAATATACTATAACTATGTACAACAATGGGGTGGAGAAGGCACTAAAAAAACAAGTCGTTTTAAAATGTTCTCTACTCATAAATCTGATAAAACTACGAGCACACCAAAACTACTAGATACATCTGTTATTATTGATGGACGTATTAAGGAACTATGTAATACAGGATTTATTGAAGGCCCTCTAATGGTTCCCCTCTTTGTATTGAATGAGTTACAAATTATTTCTGACTCTGCTGATGCTACAAAACGAAATCGCGGTCGTCGTGGCCTCGATATTTTGAAAGAGATGCAAGATGCTAACAAGGTAGCCATTGAAGTGGTAGAAGATGATTATGATGATCTTACAGAAGTAGATTCTAAATTAATGCGTCTTGCTTTGGATAAGCAGTGGAAGTTGATGACTAATGACTTCAACTTAAATAAGGTGGCTCGGGTACAAGGCATTGAGGTGCTTAATCTGAATGAACTAGCTAATGTACTAAAACCAGCCCTCATTGCAGGCGAATGGATTCGCGTGCAAATTATGAAAGAAGGCAAGGAGGTACATCAAGGCGTTGCTTATCTTGACGATGGTACCATGATTGTTGTTGAAGATGGTAAACCTTATGTGGGCCAAACCGTAGAGGTAATGGTTACATCCATATTACAAACGAGTGCAGGTCGCATGATCTTTGCTCGTGTAGATGGAGGACAAAATGGACAAGGTAATTAGTTGTATTGTTCTTGCCGCTGGTGCAGGGCGTCGCATGGGGTACAAAGAAAATAAGATATTTATCCCTTTGGGTCGATTCTCTATCATTCAGCGTACATTACAAAATGTAGCAAATGTTGAATGTTTGAAAGAGATTATTCTTGTTGTAGCCGAAGGCGACCGAGAATATATGACAAAACATTTACAAGAGTTGGATTTGATTGTTCCAGTTCAGATAGTACTTGGTGGAAAAGAGCGTCAAGACTCTGTAGCATGTGGCTTACAGGCTGTATCGGAGGATACCAATATTGTCCTTGTTCATGATGGAGCGCGACCATTAGCTTCTACAGAACTGTTTAATAATGTTGCTGACGCGGCTAATACCTATGGTGCTGCTACGGTAGGTGTTCCAGCTACAGATACCATTAAACGAGTTGATATGGACCATAATGTTCTAGAAACATTACAGCGTAGTGAGCTATACCAAATTCAAACGCCACAAGGCTTTCAAAAAGAATTATTTGTAGAGGCTCATCAAGCGGCATATGAAACTAAGTATCTTGGTACTGATGATGTATCACTAGTTGAGTATGTAGGTAAGCCTGTACATATAGTTGAAGGGAATTATTGTAATATTAAAGTGACAACACCAAATGATATTGTAGTAGCTAAGCGATATTTAGGAATTGAGGATACACGTATGCGCGTTGGATTTGGTTATGATATTCATCAATTAAAAGCAGGTCGCCCATGTATTCTTGGCGGTGTTCATATCGAATCTGAACTCGGCCTGATGGTCATTCCGATGCGGATGTTCTCATTCACGCATTGATGGATGCTATGTTAGGTGCGGCAGGTTTGCGCGATATTGGATATTATTTCCCGCCTGAAGATGACCAGTACAAAGGGATTTCTAGCATGCTTTTACTAGAAAAGGTTAATTCCTTATTGAAAGAACGTGGGTTACAAGCC
This sequence comes from Veillonella sp. AM51-8BH, assembly GCF_003463825.1. Classification (GTDB taxonomy): domain Bacteria; phylum Bacillota; class Negativicutes; order Veillonellales; family Veillonellaceae; genus Veillonella. Next base: position 38,324 of record NZ_QSDY01000008.1, on the reverse strand, counting down.
TATAATATAGATATTATGGTTATTTCAGAGACACCTAAGTTAAAACCACACATCGACACGATGAAGGCTAACTTACAATCTGTTTTAGAAATACCATTAGAACGTATTAGTATTAAAGCGACAACAAATGAAATGCTTGGTGCCATCGGGCGCCGTGAAGGCATTGCTGCACAAGCTGTCGTTTCTGTATATGAAGGAGAGGTATAATCATGAGTTCCATGAAAGTTCGTTTTGCTCCAAGCCCTACGGGTCCATTCCACATTGGTGGCGCTCGTTCTGCTTTGTTTAACTGGTTGTTAGCACGTAAAGAAAAAGGCACATTTGTATTGCGTATTGAAGATACAGATTTGGCTCGTTCTACCCGTGAAAGTGAAGAAAATATCAAAGCTTCCTTGCAATGGCTTGGCATGAACTGGGATGAAGGCATTGATGTAGGTGGCGATAATGGTCCTTACCGTCAAACAGAACGTCTTGACTTATATAAAGAAGTAACACAACGTTTGTTGGACGAAGGCAAAGCATATGAATGCTATTGTACACCTGAAGAATTAGATGCTGTTCGCCAAGAACAAATGGATCGTGGTGAAACACCTAAATATAATGGCCATTGCCAACATTTAGATGAAGAAACAAAGGCTAAATATATTGCAGAAGGTCGTAAACCAACCATTCGTTTACGCGTCCCTTTGAATAAAACATATGCTTTCGATGATATGGTACGTGGTCATGTATCCTTTGAATCCAATGGTGTAGGTGACTTTGTAATCGTAAAATCTGATGGTATTCCTGTATATAACTTTGCCGTAGTAATGGATGACCATATGATGGGTATTACTCACGTTATTCGTGCAGAAGAACATTTATCTAATACTCCACGTCAAATGGCTATTTATGAAGCACTAGGCTGGGAAATACCTAAGTTTGGTCACATTTCCTTGATTCTTGGCAAAGATTACAAAAAAATGTCCAAACGCCATGGTGCTACATCTGTTGAACAATACAAACAATTGGGCTATTTGCCAGAAGCACTTGTAAACTTCTTGGCGCTTCTTGGTTGGGCTCCAGAAGGGGAAGAAGAATTTTTCACACAAGATGAATTGATTCAAGCCTTCTCCATGGATCGCGTAGCTAAAAATCCTGCTGTATTCGATATTGATAAATTGAACCATATCAACTTCCACTACATGAAAAACTTAAGCGATGAAGAGTTATTCCATCTTTGCTTACCTCATTTGAAAGAGGTTGGTTTAGCTCCAGATAGCTTAAATCAAGCGGATATTGATTGGTTGACATTGTTGTGCTCTACATTCCGTGATCATATTAGCTATGGTGCCCAAATTAAAGATCATGTAGGCATGTTCATGGGTGAAACAGTATTCCTTGAAGAAGGTCATGAAGAGGAATTGCGTGCTGTATTGAATGAAGAAACAGCACCAACAGTTCTTGGTGCATTCCGTAATGCATTGGCAGAACTTGATGAAATTACACCTGACGTTGTAAAAGCAACGATTAAAGCTGTTATGAAAGAAACTGCTTTGAAAGGTAAATTCGTATTCATGCCAATCCGTGTGGCTTTAACAGGTCAAATGCATGGTCCAGATTTGAATAATATCGTTACATTACTTGGTAAAGAAAAATGCTTACATCGCTTAGACAATGTTAGCGCTTTAACAAAATAGTAATAGAAGCTAATATAAAAGCTCTCATAGCTGAGGTTATGGGAGCTTTTTTATGTATATTGAGATTATTCAATAGAAATGCTATAATAATCGGCGTCTTTTATTTTTATTTATTATGAAAGTGAGTGCTTTTATGAGTATTATTCGTTCTCTTAATCACTTATTCAATAGCTATCTTTCCTGGATTGTACTATTGATGGCAGTGTTAGCGTATTTATTACCAACTGTATTTTCTTGGATGACGCCGTACATTGCGTACATGCTTCAATTTGTTATGTTTGCCATGGGGTTAACATTAACGGCTCAAGTTTTCCTTGATGTATTTAAGCAACCAATGAAGGTTATTCTTGTATCTGTTATTCAATTCTTATGGATGCCATTGGCAGGTTTCTTGGTAGCCATTATTTTCAATTTCCCTCCGGAAATTGGTATCGGCTTCATCTTGTTAGGTGCATGTCCTGGTGGTACAGCTTCTAATGTTATGACTTTCCTTGCTAATGGTAATGTTCCTTTATCTGTATCTGCAACGACTGTTTCTACATTATTGGCTCCAATTTTGACACCTTTATTCGTTGTACTCTATGCAGGTGCTACATCTTCCATTGAAATTCAATTTATGCCGATGTTTATTTCTATCGTAAAAATCGTATTGGTACCAATTATCTTAGGTATCGTATTGAATTACTTCATCGGTTCTAAGATTGAACCAGTTAAAGATGTATGCCCAACAATTGCGGCTATTGCAGTATTGTTAATCTTGGCTGCTGTAACTGCAGTAAACCAAAAACAAATTGCTGAAACTGGTTTCATCATCTTCGTAGCATGCTTGGTACAAAATGTGAGTGGTTACGTAGTAACTTACTTCATTTGTAAGGCACTTAGCATCGATATTTCCTCTCGTCGTGCTATGCAAATTGAAGTGGCAATGCAAAACTCTGCATTATCCGTGTCTTTAGCACTTAAACACTTTACACCTCAAGCAGCAGTAGCAGGTGCAGTGTTCTCTATCATCCATAACTTTACAGGCTCTATCTTTGCAGGTATTTGCCGTAAACATGATGATCAAGAAAAATTAGAAAACGCTTAATAGTTAATAACTAATGTTTCAATTATTATTTGTAAGTATACTTTTATAAATGATATTGGCATTAGTGATAAGCGTAGTAAAATATTTTCATTATAGAATTCCTCATCTTTTAAATTCTATATCCAGAATATGCATGTTTAATAGGCTATTTGGATATATTGAGAGATGAGGATTTTCTTGTTCTCATTGACATTCTATAGGATAATTGATACAATATTTACATATCTCAATATAGATTATTACTAATAGCTAAGACTGAAAGAAGTACTCTACAACTAACTTTTTAGCGAGAACCGATGGTGGGAGGGTTCAAGGATAGGTAGACGAAATGCATTCACGAGCTGACACTCCGATTATAGGTAGGTTTGTCCGGTGACGCGCCGTTATGCGATGAGTGGGTACTACATTGGTACCTAACAGAGTGGAACCGCGGACCATCGTCTCTGTATGAGATGAGGGGTCTTTTTTATTTTACGAACATGGAGGCATCGGTAACGATGAGAGAAATTACAGTTTATAATACTATGACGCGCCAAAAAGAGGTGTTTAATCCTGTAACACCAGGTGAGGCAAAGATGTACGTATGTGGTGTTACACCATATAATCATCCTCATATTGGCAATGCACGTCCATTCGTAACATGGGACGTAATTCGTCGCTACATGAAACATGTAGGCTATAAAGTAACATATGTACAAAACTTTACTGATGTAGATGATAAGATCATCAATACATCTAATGGTGAAGGTGTATCTTGGGATACTATTGCAAACCGTTATATCGATAGCTATTTTGAAGTAATGGATGCACTTGGTGTACAACGTGCTGATATTTATCCTCGTGTTTCTACACATATCGAAGACATTATCGCTATGATTTCTACATTGATTGAAAAAGGCTATGCTTATGAACTCGATGGTGATGTATATTATAGCGTTGATAAATTTGAACATTATGGTGAGCTATCTGGCCGTACATTAGATGATATGGAAGCAGGTGCTCGTATCGAAGTTGATGGCCGTAAGAAAAACCCTATGGATTTTGCATTATGGAAAGCAGCAAAACCAGGTGAACCATATTGGGAAAGCCCTTGGGGTAACGGTCGTCCAGGTTGGCATATTGAATGTTCTGCGATGAGCCAAAAATATTTAGGTACAGAATTTGACTTCCATGGTGGTGGTAGTGATTTGATCTTCCCTCATCATGAAAACGAAATTGCCCAATCTGAAGGTTGTTCTGGTCAACATCCATCTGTACGCTATTGGTTACATAATGGTTTCATTACCATTAATTCTGAAAAAATGTCTAAATCCTTGAATAACTTCTTCTTGGTAAAAGATATTTTAGAACAATATAGCCCAGACGCATTGCGCTATTTCTTGTTGAGCACACATTATCGTAGTCCATTAGATTTCTCTGATGAACGTTTAGAGGAAGCAAATAAATCCTTAGAACGTTTAAGCACTGCTATTGAAAATCTATTGTACCTTGAAAAATGTGAACCAGGTCCATGTGATGAAGCGCAACACTTATTAGAAAAAGCTAAAGAGTATGAAGAAGAATTCGAAGCAGCTATGAGCGATGACTTCAATACTGCATTAGCTACATCTAGCATGTTCGGTCTTGCTAAAGAAATCAACATTTACTATCAAGTTGTAACAGGCCGTGAAGGTGTTGTTTGCCAAGAAGCTATTGCTGAAGTTAAACGTATCTTCAAGTTCATGACAGAAGTAATTGGTATTCTTGAAAAAGCATGGGAAGGCAACACAGGTGCTAATGCTGCTGAATATGAAGAATTAATGCAAGTGATCTTGTCTGTACGTCAAGCATGTCGCGATCAAAAACAATGGGCATTAGCTGATTGTATCCGCGATCGTTTGGCTGAAATCGGTATTACTATTGAGGATTCCCCTCAAGGTGCACGGTGGAAAAAACGTGAAGTTTAAACAATTTCAATTCTTAAAGAATGAAGCAATAAAAAAGTTGACGGCTCTTGAACAAGAGCCGCTTCGTTTGCGTAAACGAACTATAGAGGAGTGCCTCAGTGCAGATGCAGTTATGCTTGCTTATATTGGCGATGCCGTATACTCCATGTATGTTCGTGAGCGAGTAGTACAAATGAATATATCTAAGGTACAAGTGTTGCACACCATTGTTACTGAGTTTATTTGTGCTAAGTCACAAGCGAAGGTATTGCTTGAAATAGAGGATACTTTCACAGAACAAGAACAAGCTATTGCACGACGTGCTAGAAATAGTAATGTAAATGTGCCAAAAAGTAGTTCTGTTCAAGAATATCGTAGTAGCACAGCTTTTGAAGCCGTACTTGGATTTCTTTATGAAACACGTCAAGATGAGCGCTTACAAGATGTTATGAAGCAAGCCTTTTCAATAACTCTACGAGGTATGTAGTATGGATAATTATATTGTAGGCCGCAATGCGGTTAAAGAGGCCCTTAAAAGTGGTCGTTCCATCCAGCGCATTATGGTCAGTGAAGATAAGGTAAAAACTGGTCTAGCTGATATTGTTGGCCTTGCTAAATCTCAAGGCATTGAAGTGCGTCCAACACCTATCAAACAAATGAATAAATATGATTTAGAGGTACCACATCAAGGGGTTATCGCTCTTGTATCTGCCGTTCAATTTAAAGAACTAGGTGAAGTGCTGCAAGAGACGAATCATGAGGTACCTTTGCTTATCCTAACAGATGGTGTTGAGGATCCGCATAACATGGGCGCAATTATCCGTACTGCGGAATGTGTAGGGGCTACGGCCGTTCTCATTCCTAAGCGTCACAATGCACCTATTAATGCTACCGTAGCTAAAACATCGGCAGGTGCCATTGAGCAAATTCCACTTGTACAAGTTGGGAATGTAGCCCAAACCATTAAACAACTTCAGAAACAAGGTTTTTGGGTCATGGGCGCTCATATGGAAGGGGATCGCACCTTATACGAGGCAGATATGACAATTCCTACAGTTATCGTTATCGGTAATGAAGGTAAGGGCATTAGCCGCGTTGTGAAAGAGGCTTGTGATTTCCTTGTTACCATCCCTATGTATGGGAATTTAAATTCTTTGAATGCATCTGTGGCAGCCGCCGTTCTTATGTATGAAGCGGTACGTCAACGTCAAGCGAAATAATTATGTTAAAAGATATCTTAATTGTAGATGGATATAATGTGATATTCGCCTGGACTCATCTAAAGAAATTGGCTCATGAGTCATTAGAACATGCTCGTATGGAGCTTAGAGATAAATTGTTGAATTACGGAAAATTCAAGGGATACGAAGTTATCCTTGTGTTTGATGGTAAGTATACAAAATCTGGCGGTTCTGTAGAGGCTATTACGAGCGGATTTCTTGAAGTCTATACTGAGGATGGAGAGACGGCGGATTCCTTTATTGAACGAGAGGTATTTTTGCGGAAAGGCAAATATACCAATGTATATGTTGTAACCTCTGATGGAGCTGAACAAAATCAAATTCTTGGATCTGGTGGTTTACGCATTCCAGCTCGAGAATTGCAAAATATGATTCGCATAGCTAAGGAAGAGGAACGATTACAATACGCTCATGAACATAGACGAGATCAATTTAGCTTGCGACGTAATGAAGTAGGAGGGTTATTATCTCCTGAAGTAGCTGAAAAGCTAGAGAAATTACGGCGTGGCCATTGATAGTTGAAAATCACATATAGTTCCAGTATAATGAATATATTGGTTTTTCTGCTCAATTGTAAGGAGGAGCATATGAACACAATTCATACACGCAAGCCCGATTACAATTTCAAAGAAATGACCGATGAGCAAGTTGTGGTCATAGCTCAAGAAGAGCAAAATGAGTTTGCAATCGATTATATTGTTAATAAATATAAAAACTTTGTTCGTGCAAAGGCGCGTTCTTACTTTTTAGTAGGCGCAGATCGTGAAGATATCATTCAAGAAGGGATGATTGGTCTTTATAAGGCTACGCGAGATTTTAAACATGATAAATTAGCGTCCTTTAGAGCTTTTGCGGAGCTTTGTATAACTAGACAGATTATTACGGCTATTAAGTCGGCTACTAGACAAAAACATGCGCCTTTAAATTCCTATGTATCTTTAAATAAGCCAGTTTATACAGAGGAATCAGAGCGTACATTGATCGAGATGCTATCTTCAGCAAAGGTTACCAATCCTGAGGATCTTATTATCAGCCAAGAGGAATTGGATGATATTGAGCGCAATATTGGTCATATTTTAAGTGAACTCGAGTGGGAGGTCTTGGAAGGATATCTAGACGGACGTTCTTACCAAGAAATGGCTGAGGTCACTGATCGCAGTGTTAAATCTATAGATAATGCGTTGCAAAGGGTTAAACGTAAATTAGAGAAGTATTTAGAACATCGGGTTTTGGATTCTCCAAGAGCCACACAGGAAGGATGACAGTCGTGACAAATTTCTTAATGATTGTAGAAGTTATTGTATCTATCTTATTAATCGTAGTAGTTGTTGCACAGAATAGCAAAAACGCAGGCATGGGTGGTGCTGTTTCTGGTGCGGCAGACTCTTCTTTTGGTGGTAAGCAACGCGGTTTAGATGCTTTCTTATCTAAATGTACGATTATATTGGGGATTATCTTTGCTGTGTTGAGCTTAGTGTTAGGGGCAATGATTAATCAATTCTAATGATGAAAGCCTGCTTTGCAGGCTTTTTCTTTTTTCAGAATAAGGAGGTGAAGATTTGAAGAAGAAAGTATTAGACTTTTATAAATCTATACAACCACATGCATATCATATTGAAGATGCTGCTATGGATAATCACATTCGAGGTGGTAAGGATCTTGAGATGTTTATTCGTTCAGCAAAAATGCTTGCTCGAGAAGGGGTGCTAACATCTTCTCGACCTGATGTATATCAATATGCAGAACAACAACATGAAGAATATGAAGGTATTTATAAGGGCTATCGTAAGTCGTATGGCTTTGTGATTATGCCTGATGATGAAGATATATATGTAGCAGAACAAAATAAAGGGACTGCTATGCACAATGATAAGGTTCGAGTTCGCGTTGTACCGTCTAACTATACAAAGCATAAACGAGAAGGCGTCATCGTTGATGTTATTGAACGAGCTAATGAAACTGTAGTAGGTACCTATGACCGACAACAACACTTTGGCTTTGTTATCCCTGATGATGAGCGTATAGGGACAGATATCTTTGTAGATTTAAAAAATACATTAGATGCTCGTAGTGGCGCAAAGGTACTAGTCAAAATTACAAAATGGCCGGAAGGTGATAAAAAGCCAGAAGGTATTATAACGGAAATTCTTGGCTATAAAGGTGATGTAGGTCTCGATATTAACTGCATCATGGCGAATCATAAGATTCCATTTAATTTCCCAGACGATGTCATTAAAGCTAGCCAGAAAATTGATACTGTGATTCATGAGGATTCTGATCGTTGGGACCTTCGTGATGTACAGATGGTTACCATCGATGGGGAAGATGCAAAAGATTTAGACGATGCTGTGAGTGGTCGTAAATTACCAAATGGTAATTATGAATTAGGCGTACATATTGCAGATGTAAGTCATTATGTAACATCTGGGCAAGCCATTGACAACGAGGCCTATAAACGGGGGACATCTGTATATTTAGTTGATAGAGTAGTACCGATGTTACCAGAGGTTTTATCCAATGGTATTTGTAGTTTAAATGCTCATGAAGACCGTTATGCTATGACGTGTATGATGGAAATTAATAAAGATGGTAAGGTTGTACATTATCGCATTCGACCATCTATTATCCATGTAGGCCGTCGTTGTAGCTATAAAGAAGTGTATAAGGCGCTGGAAGAAAATATTATTCCTGACGATTTACAAGACTTTATGCCTATGCTTCGCGATTTAGCAGAAATCTCTAAAATTCTTAATGCAATGCGTCGCCGTAGAGGTGCATTGGACTTTGATTTTCCTGAGTACAAGGTATTACTTGATCATGATGGTACACCGTTGCGCATCGTAAAACGAGATCGCACCATGGCAGAACGACTTATCGAAGAATGTATGCTCATTGCCAATGAAACAGTGGCTACACATTTAGAGCATACACACCGTACATCGGTATATCGTATTCATGAGAATCCTAGTGAGGAAAAACTAGATTTATTCCAAAAGGTGCTTAATTATTTAGGTCAAAACCTAGTTCTAAGTACTGATGGTGTGACACCACGAGATTTCCAAAAAATCTTAGATGTAGTAAAAGGGCAAGATATTGAGCAAGTAGCTCAAATTATGACCTTGCGTTCCATGCAGCAAGCTAAATATAGTACCAACAATGTGGGTCATTTTGGCTTGGCATCTACATGTTATACGCATTTCACATCTCCTATTAGACGATATCCTGACTTAATGGTTCACCGCCTTTTAAAAGCAGATATGCATTGGAAAAATGGTTATTCTAAACGGGATGTAGACGAAGCGTTCTTAGCTGGAGCTGTTGAACATTCTTCTATACAGGAGCAAGTAGCTACTGAGGCTGAACGAGATACAGTAGATCTTAAAAAGACTCAATACATGGTTCCATTTGTAGGGGAAGTCTTTGAAGGAACTATTTCTAGCATTACATCTTTTGGGATGTTTGTAGAATTAGAAAACGGTATCGATGGCCTTGTGCATATGAGCATGATGAATGATGATTACTATTTCTTTGATGAAGAACATTTTGTACTTGTAGGCAAAAGAACAGGTAAAACCTATCACTTAGGTGAAAAGGTAACTGTTACATTAGTAAAAGCCGATGTAGAAAAGAAACAGATCGACTTTGTACTTGGTGAAGTCAATAACCTAATGGCTATACAAGAACAATTGCAAAATGGTTCTGACTATGCAAGTAGTCGAGATGGCTATGGTAGTCGAAAAGGTCGTAAATCTTCAGGAAAATCCAGTAAAAAATCTTCACGACGCGATAGTAATAAATCTAGTCATTCTAAGTACGATGCTTTCAGTAAAAAAACTAGTAAAGGCAAATCAAGTCGTAAGAAGTCTAATAAAACGACTAAGCGCAGTCAATCTAAGAAATCTAAAAGTAAACGTAAACGATAGAGGTACATATGGCAAAACAATCTAGTCCATCTCTTATTGCTGATAATCGTAAGGCCCGTCATGATTTTAATATTCATGAAACCTATGAAGCAGGCATTGCTTTGACAGGTACTGAAATTAAATCGATACGTCAAGGTAAACTGAACTTAAAGGATAGCTTTTGTCGCATTGATAAAGGCGAGCTTTTGTTGTATGGTGTTCATATCAGCCCATATGAACAAGGCAATCGTTTTATCATGAACCTGAACGGACCCGTAAATTGTTGATGCATAAATCTGAAATTAATAAATTACATGCACAGGTTAAGGAGAAAGGATTCTCTTTAGTGCCGCTTAACTTCCATTTTAGCCATGGTTATGTAAAGGTAACTGTAGGCCTTGTAACTGGTAAAAAGTTATACGATAAGCGTCAAGATATGGCGGAACGCGATGCTAAGCGAGATATTGCAAAGCGTCTCAAAGAGCAACAAAAATATTAAGATAAAAAGATCGAGTCATGATGGCTCGATTTTTTTGTGTGATATTTGTTAACTTATCTTGTGTTTTTAGTTGATAAATATGTATATTGAAATTATAATGTAAACAAAGAGTTGTGATTGTGGTTGACATTTTCTAAGTAGAGGAGAAACATCATGAATCAGAATATTCGGTACATTACAGAGGTTGCTATTTTAACGGCTATGATTACTGTATTAGGTGCTATTAAAATACCTAATGTCATTCCAGGTATAGAGTTTCAACTGTCAGCTCCATTGGCGGTAGCCATATGTGCCGTATTCGGATTTAAGAAATATATTATTAGCGGATGTCTATCTAGTTTAATCGGTTTAGCACTAGGTACACAAACTATTTTGAATGTTATGATTGCTATGCAATTTAGACTTATCGTAGGGCTAATTCTTTGGATGTGCCACAATCATATGATAGGTATTATGATTTCTGGCCCGATTGCATCTGCATTAGCGCGATTGACCTTGTCTGTATATATCGGTAAAGCTGCATTACCTATGGTTGCATTAGCAGTGCCTGGCATGATTTTTACTGTTATTATGGCACCAGTATTTGTGAAAGTATTCCGTAAAATTCACAGCCAAGTACCTAAAAATGATCTTATTAAAGGGAAGGTGTCATAATGGCTGAATTATATAGTGTACGCATGCGTGCTGCTCAAGGTGGTCCCCATGAAAAAGGGGGCCACCATATTTCTGGGGCAGAGCGGATTGTGAAGTTAGAAGAAGTAGGGGCTATAGCTCAATCGTTAGCTGATCGCGCACTGCATCACAGTAAAGGAAGAGCTGATTTTATCAATATTACTGTAGATTTAATCCCACCGGAGAAGATTACATATATTGACTGTCTTAAGGTAGAGGAACATAAAACTAGTAGTATTTCTGAATCCCATCAATTGGCGACTGAGCTTTTACAAGGTCCTCATATTAGTGAGGCAGCTGTTCTTAAAGCTATATCTTTGTTAAAAAGTTTAGATAAATCTATGCGCGGCGCTATGTTAGTGGATGCCATTACTGGCGAGCGCTTAGATACAGGTGACCGCGGAGTACGTGTTAGTCATATGGACTCCTTTGACTCTTATGCATTAGGTGATAATGAACATATGAGAGAGGCTTTAGTATTAGCTTCAAAGGTTCAATCAGCAGATGGTATTGTGGGCGAATTATGTTGGTCTGATGATCCAGACTATACAGTAGGTTATGTTGCTTGTAATGGTGTATACCATCGCCTTCCTAATATGAAAGAATTTGGTTCAGATATAGGGGGCCGCGTTTTCTTTGTACGGTCTGATATAGATAGTGAAAGTGTAATTGAGTATTTGGAGCGTACTCCAGTACTTGTTCAACGGAGATAGAATGTACAAATTTTTTAAAGAACAATTAGATTCTAAGATAGAGAACCATAATTTACGAACCTTAAGAGAATACTGTCCTCTAGATGCAGTGCGAGTAAAACGAGATGATAAAGAATATTTAATGATGGCTTCAAATAATTATTTGGGCTTAACTTTTGATACTCGTGTCATAGAAGGGGCCCTGAAAGGGGCTCAACAATATGGAACAGGATCTGGTGGATCGCGCCTTGTATCTGGTACATTTCCATTATTTACAGAGCTCGAAAGGTCATTAGCTAAATTTAAGAATACTGAAAAAGCCCTTGTATTTAATACCGGTTATATGGCCAATGTAGGAACTATTTCTGCCGTAGCTGATAAGAATACTATTATTTTTAGTGATGCTCTTAATCATGCTAGTATTATTGATGGTTGTAGATTAAGTCGAGGTACTGTAAAAACATATAGCCACTGTGATATAGACGAGTTAAAGTATCTGTTAAAACAGGTAGATCGAAACACTCGAAAGCTTATAGTTACTGATGGCGTATTTAGTATGGATGGGGATATTGCACCACTAGATAAACTGTATGAATTAAGCCGTGATTACAATGCATTGCTCATGGTTGACGATGCCCATGCAACGGGAACTATTGGTAATGGTCATGGTACAGCGGCCTATTTTGGACTTGAAAAAGAAGTAGACATACAACTTGGTACATTGAGTAAATCTTTAGGCTCTGTTGGTGGTTATGTAGCTGCAAATAGTACTATCATAGATTATCTCGTTAATACGAGCCGCAGTTTTATATTCTCTACCGCATTATCTCCTGCTGATATAGGGGCGGCCTTAGCTGCATTACAGGTTCTTGAGACAGATGCATCTGTTTTAGCGCGTTTACATGAAAATGTAAACTATATGGCAGATCAATTGATTTCTATGGGAATTGATGCTACTAATGAAACGCCAATTTTCCCAATACTAATAGGGCGTAATGAAGATACACTTGCCGTATCTGATTATCTATATGAGGATGGCATTATAGGCACCGCTATTCGTCCGCCTACAGTACCTATTGGTGAAAGCAGAATTAGACTAACGGTGACTGCTGCGCATAATAAAGAACAAATAGATTATGTGTGCCAATCACTGCATAATGCTATGAAACAGTTATAATCATGATAATAGATAATATATCCTCTGAAGACAGGGATAAAAGAATCCTTGGATTGGTAAAATTGTCAAATTTAGATAAGTTGAGAAGGCTAAGAGTAGTGAATGTACCGAATTGGTGAAGGTTTCATATAATTGACAGTAATACTAAATAGGATTATAATTATGGGACCGACGCACGGGGATGTAAAGGTTTCGACAGGGGTGCGTGTGGTATAGATAGCGAGTCGGCGTTCCATGAGGCCGTTAAACGGTGGGAAAACATTTAAACGCAGAAGAAAATTTTGCATTAGCTGCATAAGCTACGTCCCTCATACTTGTGCCTACCAAGTGTGAATGGACGTCAAACCGTAGGCTGGCTTAATTCAGTTGTTCATATGAATTAGGCGAGACAACATGAACTGGGGTTGTGTAGCTTGTCTGTGAGCGGTAGCAACCTGAGAACTCAATCATAGACTGTGCTCGGAGAAGTCTATATGGCAACACTTCTGGACAGGGGTTCGACTCCCCTCATCTCCACCATATTGAATATATATGCTAGTAGTATAGAATGCTTAATAATAGTTCTATGCTTCTAGCATTTTTTTGTACACAAAAAAATATAAAAGTCAATAATTTTTATCGCTTTGATTGTGCACAATGAATATGAATTTAATCAGATTTTATCATTTAATCAGATTTTATCTATGTTTTATAAAGGTGGAAGGGTATCGAAAAAATTGACTTTGCCTATAGAATCCTGTAAAATATATATAGATATTTATGTAATTATGACACATAGATGATTAGTTTCGTGTAAAGGAGTACAGATAATGAAGTTCCGTTATTCCCGTATGTTAGCGGCTCTCGTTGTATCCGCTGTAATGGTTGCTGGATGTGGCAGCAATCAACAGCAAACAGGCGACGTGAGTGTCAATGCATACAAAATTACTGCAAGTGATGCACAGGTAAATCAAACCTATGCTGGTACTGTAGTTGCAGAAAACTCTGTAGCTGTACATGCTCGTGTAACTGGTTACGTTGTTGAAAAATATGTTAAAGGTGGCGCGCAAGTTGTAGCTGGTCAACCATTATATCGTATCGATTCTCGTCAGTACGAAGCTAGTCTTGCTAATGCAGAAGCGCAAGCTGCTCAAGCTAATGCGACTTACAAAAATGCTGAAGTAGATCTTAATCGTTATGAAACATTGGCGCAACAAGACGCGATTGCGCAACAACGTGTAGATACACAACGCAGTACTACAGAACAAGCTAAGGCAGCATATGAAGCATATCAAGCATCTGTAAAAATTGCTCAAGATAACTTGGGTGACACAATAGTATATGCACCATATTCCGGTACATTACGTATGGACGATATTGATATGGGCGCATTTGTACAAGCTGGTTCTACAACTTTAGTTACAATTGACTCCATTGATCCTATTTTTGTTGAATTTAGCATGACTGAAGAAGAATATCTTGACTTCATGAAAAATCCAACTGGCGATGATTCTAATGGTCCAAATATTCAGTTAAAACTCGCTGATGGTGATACTTATAACCAATTTGGTACTATTGTTCAAGCAGCAAAAAGTCTTGACCAATCTACTGGTAAGCTTTTGTTGAAAGCTTCCTTCCCAAATCCTGATCATTTGTTATTGCCAAATATGTTTGCTACAGTGATTTCTCCTGGTCAAAAACTCAAAGATGCTATTCTTGTTCCTAGTCGTGCCATTCTTCAAATCATGGATAAAAACTTTATCTATGTTGTAAATGCTGATGGTGTAGTAGAACAAAAAAGTGTTGAAGTTGGCGGTACAAGTGGTAGCGATACAATTATTAAAGCCGGTTTAGCACCTGGAGACACAATCATCGTTGATGGCTTAACTAAGGTTAAAAACGGTGTGAAGGTTAATGCTAAATTGCTTTCAAAAGAACAATTAAAAGCTACAAAATAGAAGGGGGCTAGATCGTGTCGAAATTCTTTATTAATCGACCTATCTTTGCCATTGTAATAGCCATTGTTATTACCTTGGTAGGTCTCATTTCTATGATGAACCTTCCGATAGCTCGATATCCACAAATTTCTCCACCTACAGTTCGTGTAAACACTGCCTATACAGGTGCAACGGCTCAAGTTGTTAATGATACGGTAGCCAGTGTTATTGAAACACAAATCGTAGGCGTACAAGATATGGACTATATGACATCTAGTAGCTCTAGTAATGGTAGTTACTCTTTGACTGTTCAGTTCAATCAAGGCACAGATGCGGATATGGATACGGTTAATACACAAAACCGTGTACAAGCAGCACTTGCTCAATTGCCTGCAGAGGTACAAGCAGTTGGTGTTACAACTACTAAATCTTCTGGTGATATGGCTATGGTATTCTCCTTGAACTCACCTGATGGTACTTATGATTCTACATTCTTAAAGAACTATGCTACCAACTATATGATGGATGCTATTAAAGCCATTAAGGGTGTCGGTTCTGTACAAGAGTTCGGTTCTGATTATGCTATGCGCATTTGGTTGGATCCAGCGAAGATGCAAAATCTTGGTGTTACCATTTCTGAAGTAACAGCAGCTATTAAGGGACAAAACTTACAGGCTGCGGCAGGTACAGTTGGTCAAAATCCTACTAATGGGGAACAAGCATTTCAATATCCTATCAAAATTGAAGGTCGTCTTGTGACACCTGAACAATTTGGTAACATTGCTATTAAAAGCTCTAATGGTAAGGTATTGCATCTAAAAGATGTTGCTCGTATTCAAATTGGTGCTAAAGGATATGACTTTATTGCTAAGTCCGCGCATAAAGAGGTAGCAGGTTTTGCTATTTCCTTACAAAATGATGCGAATGCATTAGAAACTATTGCGAATGTTAAGAAGGTACTAGATGAACAATCTAAATCTTTCCCACCAGATATGCAATATAACGTGGTTGTAGATAATACTAAATTCGTAAGTGCTTCCATTAATGAGGTAGAGCATACATTTGTAGAAGCATTGTTACTCGTTCTTATCGTAGTATATGTGTTCCTACAATCTTGGAGATCTACGATCATTCCTATGATTGCCGTACCAGTATCCTTGCTTGGTACATTTGGGGCTTTCGTATTACTTGATTTCTCTATCAATACGTTAACATTATTCGCCATGGTATTGGCTATTGGCCTCGTTGTTGACGATGCTATCGTCGTAGTAGAAGCGGTAGAGTATGAATTAAAATATAATGGCTTACCTCCGAAAGAGGCGGCTATTAAAGCGATGGAAAATGTACAAGGCCCTGTAATTGGTATCGCCTTTGTATTGGTAGCTGTATTCGTACCGGTTGCCTTCATGGGTGGTATGACAGGTATTCTTTACAAACAGTTTGCTTTAACAATCGCTGTATCTGTTGTTATTTCTGCGATTGTTGCCCTTGTATTAACACCAGCACTATGTGCTACGATGTTAAAACCTCACACACCTAAAGAGCGTGAAGATTGGGTACATCGTCAGTTAAACAAATTCAATGCAGGCCTCGAACGTTTCAGCAATTGGTATGGTATCCAATTGGCTCGTTTAAGCCATCGTTTGAGCTTAACTGTTATTGCATTGTTAATCTTTGCTGGTGGTACTGGTTTAGTATTCCATTTCTTACCAACATCCTTTGTACCTGCAGAGGATAGCGGTTATTACATGATTGCTGTTAATGAGCCGCCAGGTGCCACATCTGAGCGTACGATGGCGACCCTTGAAAAAATTGCCTCTTTCTTGGAAGGTAAAAATGATCCTGAAAAGCCAAAAGATGAGCAATTATTCCAAGAGGTATTTACTGTAGCAGGCTTTGACCTCTTAGGGGGCGGTCAAAAATCTAGTGCAGGTGTAATCTTTGCTACTATGTCTGACTGGAAGTATCGTACAACACAAGCAACATCAATTAATGCAATGGTTGGTCAAACATTTGGCTTTGCTGCTGAAAAGGTACCAGAAGCAACTGTAGTTGCTTTGAATCCACCATCTATTCCTGGTTTAGGTGCTACTGGTGGTTTCAGTATGTATATCATTAATAAAGCTGGTGACAGCCCACAAGTTATGGCGGAACGTGCTAATGAATTCTTAGCAGAAGCTCGTAAGAGTCCTGCCATTCAATCTGTTTACACTACCTTTGATACATCTACACCATCCTTACAATTTGATGTGAATCGTGAAAAAGCGGCTCAAGATGGTGTGGCATTAGCTGATATTTTTACTACATTGCAAGGTTTCTATGGTAGTATTCAAGTCAATGATTTCACTACATATGGTAAAAACTATAAAGTAGTAGTTCAAGCTGAAGACGCTTACCGTCAAAATGCAGAACAGCTTAATATGCTAGCTGTTCGTAATAGCAAGGGACTTATGGTTCCAGTATCTAACTATATTACGAAGGAACAAACTGGTACACCATCTAGTATTACTCGTTTTGATAATGCGATGGCTGTACAAATCGGTGGTTCTCAAGCGAATGGTTATTCCTCTGGTGATGCTATTAATGCATTGAAAGAGGCGGCAGCTAAAACTTTACCAGCCGGTTATACATATGACTGGGCAGGTCAATCTCGTGAAGAGTTGAAAGCTGGTTCTCAAACCATCATGATTCTTGGTTTAGGTCTAGTATTTGTATTCTTAATCTTGGCCGCCTTGTATGAATCTTGGAAGGTTCCATTTGCCGTATTGTTCTCCGTACCATCTGGTATGATTGGTGCTTCTTTAGTTCCATTCTTGTTGAACTTTACAGGTAGATATTCCTTAGCTAACGATATTTATATGCAGATTGGTCTCTTAGCACTTGTTGGTTTGGCTGCAAAAAATGCGATCTTAATCATCGAGTACGCTAAGATCCGTGTTGACGAACGTGGTATGAACGTTGTTGATGCCGCTATCGAAGCTGCAAAAATTCGTTTACGGCCAATCTTGATGACATCCTTTGCGTTCATCCTTGGTGTATTGCCATTGGCAGTATCTACTGGTGCTGGTTCTGGTGCTCGTACATCCATGGGTATTACTGTAGTAGCAGGGATGACCACAGCTACATTGTTTGGTATCTTTATCATTCCAATGCTGTTCATCATCATTGAAACACTTGGACCTGGTTTGTTTACAAACCGCAAAAAAAATCACGACTAATCATTTACATTAGATAATTTTGTAGAATGACAAAAACACGTCACTACTTAGTAGTGGCGTGTTTTTTTTATATAATTTATGATATAATAATATAGTTAAAAATCGGATTGACGTAAGTCGATATTAAGTGTGAAATTAATATAAAAGAGGTATATTATGAGTGAAGTAAAAACATATGTAGCAGGTCATAAAAGCCCTGATACAGATTCCATTTGTTCTGCTATTTCCTTTGCTAATTTCTTAACTCAAATGGGTACACCAGCAACTCCAGTATGTGCAGGTGAAGCTAACAAAGAAACAACATATATTTTGAATCATTTTGGTTTTGAACACCCACAAATCGTTAAGAACTGGGAAGAGTTTGCTCCAGAAGGTGGCAACTTATATTTAACAGACCATAACGAATCCAAACAAATCATCGATGGTTACAAATCCATGAATATGTGTGGTGTTGTAGATCATCACCGCATTGGTGATTTTGAAACTGATGGTCCTGTATTCATGCGTTTAGAACCAGTTGGTTGCTCCAATACAATCATTACTAAATTGTACATGGAAAACAATCAAGAAATTCCTAAAGGCATTGCTGGCTTGATGTTGTCTGCTATCATTTCTGATACTGTATTATTCCGTTCTCCAACATGTACAGAAACAGATAAAGAAATGGCTCATAAATTGGCTGAAATCGCTGGTGTTGACATCGAGTCTTATGGTCTTGATATGTTAAAAGCTGGTGCTGATATTTCTGATTTGACTAACGATGATATCGTTCGTACAGATATGAAAGAATTCTCCGAAGCAGGTAAAACGATTTCTATCGGTCAAATTTCCGTTATGGATACAACAGATGTTTTGGCTAAACAAGCTGAACTTGTTGCTGCACTAGAGGCTCTTCGTACTGCGAATAACTACGATGCATCTTACATCATGGTTACAAATATTCTTGATGAAAGTACTACATTGTTATTCAGCGGTGATGTAGAAGCTGTAGTAACAAAAGCATTTGAAAAAGAAGTTAAAGACAATGGCGTATTCTTGCCAAATACTATGTCTCGTAAAAAACAAATCGTACCACCAATTCTTGGTGCTATGAAATAGTATAGTAGTATACAAAGGGAAAAGAACGTTGCTTGCAACGTTCTTCTTCTCTATTTATATGATTATCAAACTATAGTATATGTAAGGGCGATAGGGGTGTTCCGATGAATTCATTATTAACAGGTTTAAATAAAGAGCAACAACAAGCCGTTCAACATACGGAAGGCCCTTTATTGATTTTAGCTGGTGCCGGATCTGGTAAAACAAAGGTGTTAACTGTTCGTATTGCACATTTATTGGCTCAAGGTGTCAATCCTTATGAAATCTTGGCGATTACTTTCACCAATAAAGCAGCTAAAGAAATGAAAAGCCGTGTGGAAGGTCTTGTAGGTGATGTGGCTAATTGTATTTGGCTCAGTACATTCCATAGCTTCTGTGCGAAATTCTTGCGTTTTGAATTAGATAACTTCTTAGGTTATAACAGTAATTTTACAATCTATGATACATCTGACTCTCAAGCAGTTATTAAGGCTGCCTTAAAGGCATTAAACCTCGACGATAAATACTATCCCGTAGGTGCTATGATCGGTGCCATTTCAGATGCAAAGAATAAATTGTTATTCGCCTCTGATTTTAGAAAGCAAGCACGGGACTTTTACCAACAAAAGGTAGCCGATGTATATGAATATTATGAACGGGAATTACGTAAAAATAATGCTTTAGACTTTGATGACCTTTTATTGGTGGCAGTAAAATTATTGCAATCTAATGAAGCTGTGCTAGATAAGTATAGTAAGCGTTTTCGTTATGTCATGATCGACGAATATCAAGATACGAACCACGCTCAATATTTATTGGCTAAATTATTAGCATCTCATTGGAAAAACATTGCCGTTGTAGGTGATGCTGACCAAAGTATTTACGCTTGGCGTGGTGCAGATATTCAAAACATCCTAGACTTTGAAAAGGATTATCCGAACTGTACATCTATTAAGTTGGAGCAAAACTACCGTTCTACAAAGATTATCCTTGATGCAGCCAATGCGGTAATTGAAAATAACGAAGGGCGTCCAAAGAAAAACCTATGGACAGACAAGACTGAAGGCGCTAAAATCCAGCATTTTACGGCACAATCTGAACATGAAGAAGCAGCTTTCATCGGCGATACTATTGCTAAAAAGCACGATATTTATGGCGTACCTTATGGCGATATGGCTATTTTGTATCGTACAAATGCTCAATCTCGTGTACTTGAAGAAGCGCTAATTAAACGGGCGCTGCCATATACGATGGTAGGGGGCACGAAGTTCTATGATCGTAAAGAAATTAAGGACGTTTTAGCTTACTTACGCGTGTTATATAATCCATTCGATGATTTGAGCTTATTACGTATCATCAATGTACCTAAGCGTAGTATTGGTGCAACTACAGTGGCAAAACTACAAGATTATGCTCGTGCAAATGGCACATCCTTGTTTATGACATTAACACAGTTGCATCTTGTAGATACGATTAAAGGTAAAACAAAGGAAAAGTTAGAAGAATTCGGCATCCTTATTTTTACTCTTGTAGCTGAAATGGAAGATAAAACGGTACTCGATATTTTAGAAGCTATTCTTGATAGAACAGGTTACTTGGCACAGTTGGAAGAAAGTACAGATCCACAAGATCAGGCTCGTGCTGAGAATATTGGTGAACTTTTATCTGTAGCTAAAGACTTCCAAGATACTAATCCAACGGGCACTGTTGAAGATTTCTTAGAGCAAGTAGCCCTTGTTAATGATGTAGATTCTTTTGAGCAAGAAGAGTCTAAAGTAACATTAATGACATTACATGCTGCCAAAGGCTTGGAGTTCCCAATCGTATTTTTAGGAGGCTTGGAGGAAGGCTTATTCCCTCATAGCCGCACATTGATGAACCCTGAGGAAATCGAAGAGGAACGTCGTCTTGCCTATGTAGGTATTACTCGTGCTGAAAAGGAATTATATATTTCTAATGCTACTACGCGTACCGTATTTGGCCGTACTAGTAGTTATTTGCCATCTCGCTTTATCGACGAAATTCCTGAAGAGTTAGTAGATGGTTTGCGTGCTAAGCGTAAAGTACCTGATGATATTAAGCGCCATGTACCGCAACATATGAGTGTTACTAGCCGTCCTGTCACTAAGCCAATTGTTCGCAATGAGGTGATTGCTGATTGGAAAGTAGGTGATACAGCCATTCATAGTAAATGGGGCAATGGTAAGGTTATCAACGTTGCCGGTGAAGGGGCTGGTATGAAGCTAACTATTGAATTCCCCACACAAGGTGTACGTGTAGTAATGGCAAAATTTGCACCTGTTAAGAAGGGATAAAATTTGTGTATGGCAGTTAACCTCTTTACCTTACTTGTAAGGAACGTATAGAGTGTTACTGCACTGTAAAAGGGATGTAATATGAATCCGAAAGATAGAATTAAAGAGTTACAACAAGAGCTAACTCATGCGCAGTATTTATACTACGTAAAAGATGCTCCTACAATGAGTGACTTTGAATATGATAAAAAATATCGTGAGCTTGTTGATTTGGAAACAGCTCATCCTGAATATATTGTGCCATCATCGCCAACACAACGGGTAGGCATGAAGGTAGAAGGTTCCTTTGAAAAGGTCGTCCATGGCCGCCCTATGTTGAGCTTATCTAATGTATTTAGTGCTGATGAAGTACGTGCATTTGCTAGTCGTGTAGAGAAGGAATTAGGTCATAAGCCTTCTGCTTATGTGGTAGAACTTAAAATCGATGGTTTAGCTGTTAATTTGCACTATGAGAACGGCATGTTTGTACGTGCCGTAACACGTGGTGATGGTCGCGTTGGTGAAGACGTAACTGCTAATGTGCGTACTATTAAATCCATTCCTTTATATCTAGAGGATGCGCCAGAATTTATCGAGGTTCGCGGTGAAGCATATATGCCTCATAGTGAATTTAAACGTATAAATGAAGAACGTGATGAAGAGGGCTTACCTACCTTCGTAAATCCTCGTAATGCAGCAGCTGGTTCTTTGCGTCAACAAGATCCTGCCATTACGGCTAGTCGTAATTTAGCATTCTTTGCCTATGCAATCGGTTCTGAAGTGGGAGCTAATATTCATAGCCAAGAGGAATTGCTCCAAAGTCTAGAAACGTTCAAGTTTTCTGTAAATCCTCATTACCGCGTATGCAAAACAATTGACGAAGTCATAGAGGCTATTAATTATTGGGGTGAAAAGCGCCATGAGTTGCCATACGATACAGACGGTATGGTAATTAAGGTTAATAGTTTCGATGACCAAGAGGTACTTGGCAGTACTGCGAAGGATCCTAAGTGGGCTACAGCTTACAAATATCCACCAGAAGAGGTAGAAACCGTTCTTAAGGATATTACTATCAATGTAGGACGTACAGGTGTTCTTACTCCAACTGGTGAATTGGAATCTGTATTCGTATCCGGTACAAATGTAAGTCGTGTTACATTACATAATCAAGACTTCATCAATGAAAAAGATATTCGCATTGGTGACCATGTCATCATTCACAAGGCAGCCGAGATCATTCCAGAGGTTATTCGCGTAGTTCCTGAAAAACGAACTGGTTCTGAAGTGCCTTTTACAATTCCTAATACATGTCCTGTATGCGAATTTCCTGCAGTCCGACGTGAAGGTGAAGCCGCTGTTCGTTGTACCAATAAACATTGTCCTGCCATTGAAAAGGAACAAATTATCCATTTTGCATCTCGCGATGCTATGAATATTGATGGTCTCGGGCCTAGTATTGTAGAAAACCTAATCAATAACAAATTAATCACCAATGTTGTTGATTTATATCATTTAACGGTCGAACAACTAGTTACCATGGACCGAATGGGTAAGAAGTCTGCTGAGAATTTGGTAAAAGCTATCGCAGATTCTAAATCTCGCGGATTAGATCGTGTACTATATGGTCTTGGTATTCGACTAATTGGATCTAAGGCAGCCGGAACAATTGCAAGTGTTGTAAAATCTATGGAACGATTCATGACTATTACTAAGGAAGAACTCGTTGCAGTAGAAGAGATTGGTCCTACAATGGCAGATAGTATTGTTGAATACCGTCAAGATCCTGCTCATGTAGAAATCATTGAAGGCTTAACAGAAGCTGGACTTAAGATGACTGTAGATGTTGTTGAAGCAGCAGGCAACCAAATGGAAGGCGAAATCGTCGTTCTCACAGGTAAACTTGAAATTATGGGTCGCAGTGAAGCTGGTAAGATTCTTGAAGCTCATGGGGCTAAGGTTACAGGTTCTGTTTCTAAGAAAACAACCCTTGTTATTGCTGGCGAAGACAGTGGTAGTAAACTTACTAAAGCAAATGAATTGGGTATTCGTGTTATGAATGAAGAAGAGTTTGTAGAACTCCTACGCGAACTGGGAGAAATCCAATAATCATACATTCTACAATATTTTGAAAATATATATTATTTGCTTTATAATAAATAATTATGAAAGGATGTGTCTCGATGAAAATCAGCCAAGAGGAAATTAAAAAAATCGCCTTACTTTCACGCTTGGAAGTTAAGGAAGAACATATGGCACATGTAGAAAAAGAGTTGTCCGACATCTTGACTTATGTTGCTGAACTAGATGCATTAGAACTTGATGGTGTGGAGCCTATGGCTCATGCAGTACCATTGCACAATGTATTTAGAGAGGATGAAACAAAACCATCCCTTGATCATGATTTAGCTTTATCCAATGCTCCAGAAGCAGAGGATGGGTACTTTAAAGTACCTCGCGTTGTACAAGAATAGGAGGTTTCGCTGTGGCAACAATTCATGAATTACACAAGAAACTAGTGAATAAAGAAATCAGCGCTGTTGAATTGACGAATGCTGTTATTGCACATAAAGCGAAAGTGGAACCGACTGTACATGCGTACTTATCCGATTCTCATGATCGTGCTTTGGCTACAGCTAAGCTTGTAGATGAAGCAATTGCTAAAGGTGATGCTATTTCCCCATTGGCAGGTATTCCTGGTGCAATTAAAGATAATATTTGTATTAAAGATGAACCTGCAACATGTGCATCTAAAATGTTGGAAAACTTTGTGCCTCCATACAATGCGTCAGTTATTGAACGTTTACAAAACAATCATTATATTAGCCTTGGTAAACTTAATATGGATGAATTTGCTATGGGTGGCTCTACAGAGAACTCTGCATTAGCTAAAACATCTAATCCTTGGAATGCTGATTGCGTACCAGGTGGTTCTTCTGGCGGTAGTGCAGCAGCTGTATCCAGCGGGTCTGCTATTTGGGCTCTTGGCTCCGATACTGGTGGGTCTATTCGTCAACCAGCGTCCTTCTGTGGCGTTGTAGCTTAAAACCAACATACGGTAATGTATCTCGTTATGGTTTAATCGCCTTCGCATCCTCTTTGGACCAAATTGGACCTATTACTCGTGATGTAACAGATGCTGCTTTAGTATTAAATGCCATCTCTGGTCACGATGCTAAAGATTCAACGTCCATTCCAGGCACTCGTGTAGACTACACTACAGCACTTGTAAATGATGTAAAAAATCTAAAAATTGGTGTACCAAAAGAATTCTTTGGTGAAGGTCTCAATAGCGAAGTTCGTAAAGCTATTGAAGAAGCTATCGAAACATACAAAAAATTAGGTGCTGAAATCGTTGAGGTTTCCTTGCCTAATTCTAAATATGCATTGTCTGCTTACTATATCATTGCATTGGCAGAAGCTAGCTCCAATTTGGCTCGTTATGACGGTGTAAGTTATGGTATGCGGGTACCTGCAGATAACTTAGTAGATATGTCTACTAAAACTCGCACAGAAGCTTTGGTCCTGAAGTGCAACGCCGTATCTTGTTAGGTACCTATGTATTGAGTGCTGGTTACTATGATGCTTATTATTTGAAAGCCTTGAAAGTTCGTCGCCTTATTAAAAACGAATTTGACGAAGCATTCTCCAAGGTGGATTTGATTTTGACACCAACTGCACCTAATACATCCTACAAATTTGGTGAAAAAGCTAATGATCCATTGGCAATGTACTTAGAAGATATCTGTACAGTACCAGCAAACCTTGCAGGTATTCCAGGTATTAGCATTCCAGCAGGTATGAGCAGCAGCAATTTGCCAATCGGCTTACAATTACTTGGCCCTGCTATGGGTGAAGAAACATTATTACGTGCTGCTTTCACATTTGAACAAGCACGTCCAGACTGTCAATTAGTAGCACCAACTGGGGAGGTTTCTCTATGAGTAGTAAATACGAAACAGTCGTTGGTTTAGAGGTTCATACAGAGCTTAAGACTAAGTCTAAAATCTTCTGTGGTTGTACCACTGAATTCGGCGGCGATCAAAATACACATGTATGCCCAGTATGCCTTGGCTTACCTGGTGCTATGCCTGTATTAAATAAACAAGTAGTAGAATTTGCTATCAAAGTTGGTTTAGCATTAAATTGTGAAATTCTAAACTTTAATAAATTTGACCGTAAAAACTACTACTATCCTGATTTACCTAAAAACTATCAAACATCTCAATATGATTTGCCAATTTGCTTAAATGGTCATTTGGACATTGAAGTAAATGGTGAAACTAAACGCATTGGTATTACGCGTATTCACATGGAAGAAGATGCAGGTAAACTCGTTCACAGTGGTAACACTATTTCCGATTCTAAATCTTCTAACGTTGACTACAACCGTACAGGTGTTCCTCTTCTTGAAATCGTATCTGAACCAGATATTCGTTCTGGTGCAGAAGCAAGAGCATATGTTGAAAAACTACGTTCCATCTTGCAATATTTAGAAGTATCTGACGGTCGTATGGAAGAAGGTTCCTTGCGTGGTGATTGTAACGTATCCGTACGTTTGCGCGGTACTAAAGAGTTTGGTACGCGTACAGAAACTAAGAATGTTAACTCCTTAACAGCTATTCAAAAGGTTGTTGAATATGAAGCCTTGCGTCAAGCTAAGTTGATCGAAGCTGGCGGTAAAGTAGATCAAGAAACACGTACTTGGGATGATGCTCAAGGCATTACGATTGGTATGCGTAAGAAAGATGAAGAAAACG
Organism: Veillonella sp. AM51-8BH; assembly: GCF_003463825.1. GTDB lineage: Bacteria > Bacillota > Negativicutes > Veillonellales > Veillonellaceae > Veillonella. The sequence continues at coordinate 12,188 of NZ_QSDY01000008.1, read as the reverse complement.
ATTACCGTTACTTCCCTGAACCAGATTTGGTACCAATTGTAATTACGGACGAAAAAATCGAAGAAGTACGTCGTGCGTTACCTGAATTGCAAGATGCTAAGATTGAACGCTTTGTATCTGAATATGGTTTATCTCGTGAAGATGCAACAATCCTTACTGTATCTCGTAAAACTGCAGATTTCTTAGATGCTACTGTAAAAGCAGGTGCAGATGCTAAGACTGTGGCTAACTGGATGCTTGGTGACTTGTCCAAGATGATTAATGAAAGTGGTTTAACATTTGCTGAATCTAAAGTAAGCCCAGAAAACTTGGCTGGTATGATTGCCTTATCGATAAAGGTACAATCTCTGGTAAAATTGCGAAAAAAGTTATCGTATCCATGTGGGAATTCGGCAAGGATGCTGATACTATCGTAAAAGAAGAAGGCCTTGTTCAAATCACAGATACTGGTGCTATTGAAGAAATCGTTAAGCAAGTTATTGCTAACAACCCACAACCAGTAGCAGACTTCAAGAGTGGTAATGGCAAGGCTATTGGTTTCTTAGTAGGTCAAGTTATGAAAGAATCTAAAGGCCGTGCTAACCCAGGTATGGTAAATCAATTGCTTCAAAAATACTTGAAAGACTAATTTGCCCGTTAGCCTATTGTCACATAAAGCAATACAAACAAAAATATCCCCTATAGATATATGAATTTATATCTATAGGGGATATTTATTTGCATTTTTATCAGAAAAATATGATATAATAAGTTGTATAAAATTAATTATTCTTTTGGTCATATAAAGGACGTAACGATGTCTGATCAACACAATACAAATAACAATCAAAATACATATAGAAATAATGAACGTAGCGATAGCTTTGGTAGTAATGCTCACTTCGGAGAGCCAAATACACGGGTATTATCTGATGATGAACGCCGTGACTTTGATGGTGTAACCATTGAAGAGGTAGGAGACTCTGTTCATGTAGACTCTACACCTAGTAATATGAACGAAGAGTATCAACGCGGTGAAGAGTACAATCAATATGGGCCACATGTTAAGGTGTATAGCTTTAATAGTACAAGCTGGCTTAGTCGAATCATTTTGATTATCATTTTAGCCGTTGTTTTAGCAGCTGTTGTATTCTTCGGTGGCATTATCCTCTCTGTAGTAGGGGTTGTCATTTTAGTGGGTGCTATTGTTTCCTTTATCTTTGGGCTCTTTTAATGGTATAATATATATATTATGACTAGACGGTGGCTGAGCCATTCGATGATTTAAAGGGGACCTATGAACGTAGTTTTATCCACATTAAACTCAAAATTTATACATTCCTCCCTGGCTTTGCGGTATCTCAAAGCTACGGGCAGGCTCACGGACAGGCATACGATATAGTAGAATATACTATTAATATGCCTGTTTTACATATTCTTAGCGATATTACAGAGCGCAATATAGATGTATTGGGCTTTGCTTGCTATATTTGGAACATTGAAATGACCTTACATGTGGTGGACATGGTGAAAGCAGTTCGACCAGATATTAAAATTATCTTAGGCGGTCCGGAGGTATCTTTCACTGCCGATGAAATTCTAAATCGTTGCCATGCTGTAGACTATGTTGTACAAGGTGAAGGGGAAGAAGCTTTCTACCAACTCATTAGTGCATTACAAAATGGTAAGGATGGATTAGGAGAAGAAATCCCTGGTGTACGGGGCCGCCATATTACAGGTCAACTTATGGGATCCACTGAGGCCGTAGAGGTTAAAGATCTTAGTACCATTCCATTCCCATATGTAGAAGAGGATATGGAGGATTTAGAACATAAAATCATCTATTATGAATCCTCTCGCGGATGTCCATTCTCTTGTCAGTATTGCTTATCTGGTAATAAGAATACAGTGCGATTCTTCCCACAGGAGAGAACCTTCAAAGAATTACAATGGTTTATCGACCATAAGGTAAAGCAAGTTAAGTTTGTAGATAGAACATTTAACTGTGCACCACATCACCATCGCCCTATGATGGAATTTATGCGTGATGCCAATACAGAGACGAATTTCCATTTAGAAATGGAACCAGAGCTCATGACGGAGTGGGAAACAAATATTCTCTGTGAAACACCACCAGGCCGTATTCAAATAGAGGTAGGCGTACAAAGTACACATAAGAAAACCTTAGATGCTATTAACCGATATAATGATTGGCCGTACATTCAAAAGGCAATTCGCCCTATTATTGAGTCCGGTCGCACCCATGTACATATGGATTTAATTGTAGGCTTACCTTACGAAAATAAAGCACGATTTGGATTATCCTTTAACGATTTATTTAGTTACAACCTCATGCGCTGCAAATAGGTTTCTTGAAACTATTAAAAGGCTCTGGTGTACGCCGTATGACGGAATACCAATATATTAGTGATCCTTTAGCTCCTTACGAGGTCTTAAGTACCCATGTATTGCCATATAAAGACGTTCGTTTCTTAAAGCACTTTGAAGATGTATTTGAACGATTCTATAATAGTGAGCGTTTTAGAACTGTCTTTGGTTATATTGGTAGTATGCTTATTAAGGAACATACTGATACATCCATAACTGGTGAGGATACAGTAACAAATCATGTACCACCTATGAAAAAGTATGATCCTTCTAAAGTGGAGTCTAAAAAAGATGCTTTCACCTATTTCTGTGAAATGACACAGGCTTGGCTCGATGCGGGAAATCATAAGGTTAATTTGAAAGATATCGACCAAATCGAGTTCTTATATAATTTCTTCTTGTCTAAAGGCGACAAAGTAGCAGCTGAATTATTACAGTATGATACACTTGTTAGCTATCGAGGTAAGGTTCGTAGCGAAGCCGTTGGCTTACCAAAACAAACAAAAGAGCTTTTACAAGAAGGAGAAGCATTCTGGCGTAATGAAGATATTGCATCTCAGTATATTCCCAACTATACATTTAAAGAATGGCGTAAAATTCGCCAACAATACGTGGAAATGCCTATGTCTAAGGACACGGCACATGTATTAGGTATAGAAAATGTACCAAATACACCATTTACAGTAGTGATAGACGTTAATAAAGAGGTAAAACCCTTTATACGTCCTGAAATAGAGGCTTGTTAGTAATATAAAAATAGTAATTTTTGATAGTTGAAATATTACATAATAAGCGATGATTGGTTAGTTAAATAGGAGTGTTATGACCGATACAACGAGACCAAAACGATACCGCATGGTATCTAAATATTATAAAGAAACCTATGGGGAAAAGGTTTATAAATTGCCTGTTGCCTTACCACTGACGTGTCCAAATCGAGATGGTTCAGCCGGCGTAGGGGGCTGTACCTTTTGTGGTGAAATCGGTGCGGGCTATGAAAATCGTCCTGCTTGGATGACAGTGCGCATGCAATTAGAGGAAAACATTGCTCACATAGGTCCTAAATATAAGGCGAAAAAATTTATACCCTACTATCAAAACTTTAGTAATACCTATTTGGGACTTGAAGATTTTAAAAGCTATATGGAGCAAGGCTGCATCGACGAAGCCGTAGGTATCGCCATTGCTACGAGACCAGATTGTATTGCCGATGAATACTTAGACATATTGGCTGATATTAGAGATCGCTTTCAAAAGGATATCTATATTGAATTAGGCCTACAAACGGTAAACTATGATACGTTAGAAAAAATCAATCGAGGTCATGATTTAGCTCAGTTTATTGATGCCGTACTGCGTATTAAGCGCTATGGATTTAACGTTACCACACATATGATTGTTAATCTTCCATGGGATACCATGAAGGATACCATTGAAGGGGCCCGTATTTTGTCAGCCCTTGGCGTAGATCAAGTAAAATTGCATGCTTTATATATCGTTAAAAATACATTGATGGCTAAATGGTATCAAGAGGGGCAATTCACCTTAATTAGTGCCGAAGAATATGCTGATCGGGTTGTGAATTTTGTTCGTCATTTGCATCCTGACATTGTATTACAACGTCTTGTCGGGAGAGCACCTGAAGATAACACGTTATTTACGAACTGGTCCATGGGATGGTGGCGCGTCCAAGATTTAATTGATGATAAGTTAGACGAACTAGATGCTCATCAAGGTGATTTATGTGATTATTTAAACGGCAAAGCCGTTCGTAAGTTTATAGATTAGGAGGTTATATGAGCGAACAAGTTTTTACATTTCCAACATATGACCTAGCACAATCCATACTAGGTCAACATAATCGATATTTGCATATGATGCTTGAAGTCATCTCTGCAGATGTAGTGGCACGCGGTGATACTGTTGTTATCAAGGGCGATGAAAAACAAGTAGAGGCATTGTATCGCACATTAGAAGAACTTGTGTTCTTATACCGTGAAGGCAGTACCATCACTGAGTCCCAAGTTCGTATTGCCGCAAAACTTGTTGCTAATGGCAAAGCTGATGCTGTACATACTATGTTTGAAGATACTTTATCCGTTAACATGCGCGGTAAAAATATTACGCCTAAAACGGAAGGCCAAAAATACTATGTAGATAGTATTCGTAAAAATACTATTACCTTTGGTATTGGCCCTGCTGGTACAGGTAAAACTTTCCTAGCTGTAGCTTTAGCTGCATTTTATTTAAAAAACCGCAATGTAGATAAAATTATCTTGACTCGCCCTGCTGTAGAGGCTGGTGAACGATTAGGCTTCTTACCTGGCGAATTACAAGACAAAGTAGATCCATATTTGAGACCTCTTTATGATGCATTACATGAAATGTTTGGTATTGAGCAAGTACAACGTTTTATGGAACGCGGTACTATCGAGGTAGCACCACTAGCGTATATGCGTGGTCGTACCTTAGAAAATGCGTTCGTTATTCTAGATGAAGCTCAAAATACGACGGCTGAGCAGATGAAAATGTTCTTAACCCGTTTAGGTAACAATTCTAAAATGGTAGTCAACGGTGATAAGACACAAATTGACTTGCCACCACGTGTTGTGTCTGGTCTCGGCGAGGCTGAAAAGGTATTGCGTCATGTACCTGGTATTAATATGGTTTACTTTAGCGATCAAGACGTTGTCCGTCATGATTTAGTAGGTCGCATTGTAAAAGCTTACGATGCATATCACGAACGTAAGTTAGCTGGTGAGACTGCAGAATCTAATGCAGTATCCAAAGAGAATGTAGCGAAAGGATAAGCATGTATATACATATTAGCTATGATGAAGGAATTCAAGAGGATTCCAATATTGAGGCCGTTATACGCAAGGTCTGTGATGAAGTGAGTCGCGTATATGGTCTTGAAGAAGATGAAATGAGTATTTTACTCTGCGATAATGCAAAAATTCACGAGCTTAATAAGGAATATCGCGGTATTGACAGACCAACCGATGTATTGTCCTTTGCTCTAAATGAAGGGGATGATTACGAAGGTAGTGAAGAGGAACATCACTTACTGGGGGATATGATTATTTCCTTAGAGCGTACTCGTGAACAAGCTATTGAATATGGACATAGCTTTGAACGAGAATTAGCATATTTAACGACTCACAGCTGCTTACATATTTTAGGCTATGACCATATGAACGATGAAGATAAAAAAGAGATGCGTACTGAAGAGGAATTTATCTTAGGTAACCTCGGTTATGTGCGGGAGGATGCACCATACAATGAATAAGAACGAACATTTTAAATCTGGCTTTGTTGCCGTTGTAGGACGACCTAATGTTGGTAAATCTACATTAATTAATGCCCTTATTGGCGATAAAATTGCTATCGTATCCGATAAGGCTCAAACAACGCGTAACCGTATCATCTGTGTATATACAGATGAAGCAAAACAAATTGTTTTCATGGATACGCCAGGTGTACATAAGCCAAAACATAAATTAGGTGAATTCATGGTAGATGCTGCCATTGAGTCCTTAAAAGAAACAGAAGCTGTTTTATTTGTAGTAGCAGGTAATGAAAAGCGCGGTCCTGGGGACAACTTCATTATTGAACAATTGAAACGTGTAAAGGTTCCTGTATTCTTAGTGGTTAACAAGATTGATACCCTCAAAAAAGAAGAGCTTTTAGAAGCCATTGTTTCTTATCAAGATGCATATCCATTTGCAGGGGTTATTCCTATTTCTGCAAAGGATAAAGAGAACTTAACTGAAGTTCTTAAGGTATTAGAGGAAACATTACCTGAAGGTCCGCAATACTTCCCAGAAGATATGATTACGGATCAACCAGAACGTTTAATTATTTCCGATATCGTACGCGAAAAAATCTTATTGTCTACACGGGATGAAATTCCTCATGCTATCGCTGTAGATGTAGATGAAATGAAAACTCGTGATGATGGCACAACCTATATTCGCGCTACTATCTACTGTGAACGAGACTCTCAAAAGGGTATTATTATCGGTAAGAAAGGTGCCTTGTTGAAACAACTTGGTGCTGAAGCCCGTGTAGATATTCAAAAACTATTGGCTACAAAGGTGTACTTAGACCTTTGGGTTAAGGTTAAAAAGGATTGGCGAAATAAATCCGGCATGTTATCTGAACTTGGTTATAGAAAATAATTTTTGCTATAATAAAAACTAACTCGTTTTCCCTATTATATGAAAGGAATTAAGATGGATAGTGTAGATGGCCTGTTACCCATAGGGTTTGGTCTTGTATGTATATTTTTAATTAACTTTTTTGTGGTCGCAAAGTTCTCCTTTGCTCGTCTTCGTAAAGAGCATGTTGAGGATATGGATATCCTTTTAGAGAAGGATAGGGAGTTTTTATTAAAGCTCTATCAAAACCCTGAGTATTTCTTAAATACTACACAGTTTTTGATTCTATTCTTTATTTTGGCTCTTGCTGGTACAGGTACCTATGTATTTGATAACATCGTAGATCAACTTGTAGCGGTATTTAATGTGCATAGTACATGGATGCACTTCGTACTAGATATACTTTTATTGTTATTAATTAGCTTAATTGTTTTAATCTTTGGTGAAATCGTACCTAAAGCATTGGGCTTATCGTTCCCAACAAAGTATGTAAATACCTATAGCCGTATCGTAGTAGCTGCTGGTCGTTTGGTATATCCGTTCATTTGGATTGCTAGCAAAATCTCCACTGTTATTTTGGACTTTTACAAAACAAAATATTTAACAGAGCTAGACCTTGTGTACTCTGAAGAAGAGATTCGTATGATGATCTCTCGAAGCCATGAAGAAGGTCAACTAGACCAAGTAGAATCAGAGTTGATCGACAATGTTTTTAACTTTGTAGACCGTAGAGCTAAAGAGGTTATGGTACCGCGTCAAGATGTGGACTGTATTTTCGTTGAAGACGGTTACGATGAAGCAATGAAATTTATTCGCTCTAAGGCTCATACGCGTTACCCTCTATGTGTGGAGGATAAGGATCATATCATTGGTCTAGTTCATATTAAGGACCTCATGGAGCGTCCTAATCAAGCACGTAAGGATTTGCGTAATGTAAAACGAGATATCTTAACTGTGCCAGAGGTAATGAAGTTATCTACACTGCTACAATACATGAGAACTCGTCGTATCTATCAAGCTATTGTTGTAGATGAGTACGGTGGTATGGTTGGTCTCGTAGGCCTTGAAGATATTATCGAAGAGCTCGTTGGGGATATTCAAGACGAACATGAACCACACTTACCAGCTAAAATTGCTTATGCAGATGGATCCTTCGAATTTGATGGTAAAGTCCTCGTAGACGAAGTAGAGGAAATGATGGACGTTGAAATCGACGATTCTGACTCTGATACAATTGGGGGCTATGTATTTGGTCTCTTAGAACGGACACCAATCGTTGGTGATACTGTGGATGCATTGGGGTATACCTTTGAAGTAACACAAATGCAAGGTTATCGCGTATCCCGTATTAAAGTAACACCTTTACCTGAAGAGGAAACAACGGAAGAAGAACATGAAGAAGCTTAATGGTGGTTTTAATACACCTGCCATCGTCATTAGTCGAAAAAAACATAAGCTATACTCTGTATTTACCTTTATCACACCTAGCTTAGGGATTATACGTGCATCTATACCGCATAAGCGTATGATGACCATGCGTAATAGTTCCTATTTACGTCCCTTTAGTGCCATGTATATCACAGTGGTACCTGATGGTGAATATGTAAATGTTACACAAATTGATGGTTCCTATGTGGTAGAATCATTAGATGTTAATTTAGATAATATTGCTTATGCTGCAGTGGCCAGTGAGCTTATTCAAGAACTATTTGCTATGTATGATGTAGATCGCAAGGTGTTTGATACCGTTGTAAACTATTCCAAGCAAATTCGTCGTCGTAATGTACAACTAGGAACCATTATGCTTGGTTGGCAACTATTATCTCTTGCTGGTATTGTACCAAGTGCTAATGCTTTCACTCATCAAGACGGCATCGATCCATTCTGGATACAGGTGAAAGAAACAACAAATCTTAGTATTTCGCGTTCTGTGAAAACTGGATTACCTCAAATCCTCGCTTACCAGTGGGGCGAAGACACGCCTATAGAACTTCCCAAAACAATATGGAAGGAACTAGAAAAACTACTATTTGCATACTGCGAGCAAGAAATCGGTAAACCATTACAAAGCGTTAAGTTTTTAAATTCCATAATTTAATGATAGTAAAAGGCAGTTTGAGAAATCAAACTGCCTTTTGTTGATTCCAGCATGTATGTCTGAATGGGCCATTTATTATGATGAACAAGATCAAAGGTTTCATAAAGTAAAACCATCAATGATAGAAAATATTATTATTAAGGAAATTAGCGCTAAACTAGGCCTTTATATTATTGGAAAAAAATAATTCTAATAGACAAATGTACATCTGTAGTTGACGCCTTTAATAACATTTATTTATAATATAACAATGTTATATTATATGTTTTTATAGGAGGTCATTATGCAGCTTTTGGGAAATCTCAAAATACATTTTCTAGCGCTCGTACTAACTGTAGTTGCTGAATTTATAGGCATAAAAAAACTAGGTCCCGTTGTATTATTGCCATTATTGTACACATTGGTTCTAGGTTTATTAATTTCTATTCCTAAGTTTAAAATTCTTACTATTAAACAGATGGAAAAATCTGCAGATTATATCGGTATTGCCGTTATGATCTTGATGGTAAAAGTAGGTTTAGGTATCGGTCCAAATCTTGGTATTCTTACAAGTGCAGGCTGGGCATTATTACTACAAGAGCTTGGGCATTTCTTTGGTACGATTGTATTCGGTTTACCAGTAGCTTTATTAGTAGGTATGCGTCGAGAAGCAGTAGGTGCTTGTTACTCCGTAGACCGTGAGCCGAACGTAGCAATTATTATCGACAAATTTGGCTTTAGCTCTCCTGAGGGCCGTGGTGTTATGGGCATGTACATCTGTGGCGTTCTTATCGGTGCTATGTGGTCCTCCGTATTGGCTGGTATGTTGGCACAATCTGGATGGTTCCATCCATTGGCATTAGCTATGGGCGCTGGCGTAGGTAGTGCTAGTATGATGGCTGCCGCTACGGCTCCAATCATTGCAGTATATCCAGATTACGAACAACAAATTATGGCTCTTGCAGGGGCTGCAAACTTGTTGACTACCGTTCTAGGCGTATACTTTGGCCTATTTGTTTCTTTACCAGTTATGGAAAAAACATACAACTTCTTTACAGGTCGTACCCGTGAACAGGATTTAGCAGAGGAGGCAGCAAATCATGAGTAAAAGTGAAAAATTAACACAGTTTGTCATCGTTATTTGTATTGCTGCTATCATCACTGCAGTAGGTAATGTAATGGATGGTAAACATCTATTTAGCGATAGTTTAGTTGGCGTAGCTATCTTAGCAGTCCTTGCTACAATTGGTGCATTGCTCTCTAATTTGCCGTATGCTAATAAATTACCTATGGTATTCTGGGTTTCCTTAGTCGGTGTTGTTGCATCCTTACCAGGTATGCCTGGCCAGGAATGGATTATAGCTAAAACTAGCCAAGTTACATTCCTTGCTACTACAACACCAGTACTTGCTTATGCTGGTTTATCCTTAGGTAAAGACCTTGGTGCATTCCGTCGCTTATCTTGGCGCATTATTCCTGTTGCATTAGCTGTAACAGCAGGTACTTTCATCTGTGCAACAGCATTAGCCCAATTAGTACTTCATTTAGAAGGTTTAATTTAATACTAAATCATAATGTTAGATGTCTAAATTATGTTAAGATATAATTATAGATTTATATTTTAGAAGATATCTATATATCATGATGACATGATCGACCGTATTTTATACGGTCGATTTTATAAAGGAGATAGTATGAGCCGTATGACAAAGGAAGAAGTTAAAGAACGTGTTTGTAAAGCTATTGTTGATGCACAACCGCGTTTACGAGAATTGGCTGAATCTATTATGGCTGAACCTGAACTAGGTTTTAAAGAGGTAAAAACCTCTAAAAAGGTTCAAGCTATGTTTGATGAACTTGGCATTTCTTATACTACAGGGCATGCATTGACAGGTGTAAAAGGTAGAATGAAAGGCCGAGATAGTAAATATACAGTTGCTATGATCGGTGAGCTAGATGCCATTCTCTGTCCTCGCCATCCTCGTGCCGATGATTTAACAGGGGCTGCTCATTGCTGTGGTCATAATGTACAAATTACTAATATGTTTGCCGTAGCTATAGGCCTACAAGCAGTGATGGACGAATTAGCAGGCGATGTTGTACTATTTGCTGTTCCTGCAGAGGAAATGATTGAAATTGATTACCGCAATAAATTGCGTGAACAAGGTAAACTTAAGTATATGGGTGGCAAGCAACAGCTTATCTATGAAGGTGCTTTCGATGATATCGATATGGCTATGCAAATGCATGTGGAGACTGCCAAAACTCCAGCTGGTGAAATGGGGCTTGGTAGTACCTCTAATGGTTTTGTATCTAAACTGATTGAATATCACGGCAAGGTAGCTCATGCGGCTCAAGCACCTCATGAAGGAATCAATGCTCTTAATGCTGCTTTGATGGGCGTTATGGGGGTTAACTCTATTCGTGAAACTTTCAAAGAAAGCGATTATTTCAGATTCCACCCAATTATTAATCAAGGCGGTACATTGGTAAACTGTGTTCCGGATTATGTTCAAGTTGAAAGCTATGTGCGTGCTTCTAATATTGAAGCTATTGTAGATGGTAACCATCGTGTTAACAGAGCTTTAAAAGCCGGTGGCGATGCAGTAGGGGCTACATGTGTTATCAATGACCTACCAGGCTATCTACCAATGCGTAATGATGAATGTATGAATGCTCTATTACGTGAAAATTCCAATCCTATCTTTGGCGAATCCAATGTATACCAAGGTCCACATATTACAGCTAGTACAGATATGGGGGACGTATCTCACTTGATGCCGGTTATCCATCCATGGGTTGGCTGTATCAGTGGTGTACTACACAGTGCAGAATATGAAATCTCTGTACCTGATGTAGCGTACATTAAAACAGCACAAGCCTTGGCTATGACAATCGTAGACTTGCTATATGATGACGCAGCAGGTGCCAAAGATGTATTAGACAACTTTACACCAGCATTAAACAAACAAAGCTATATTGAACTCTTAGATCGTATTGCTAAGGGCGAATAAAATAAACCACCTATCGAAGATACATTGATTATCTTTGGTAGGTGTTTTACAATTTATTTATATAACTATAATAATTTGTTTAAGTCTATTCCTTATATACTAACGTATATATTAGTATATTTTTAGAGGAGATTATGAAAGAGAATCTTGCTTTAGTACTTGCTATTTTATATCTAATCTATAGATTTAAGACATATAGAAAAACTAATAAAATAATAGAAGACAGAATAGAAAATGTTCATAAGCCATACTTTAAACGTGTACGAGATGTTTTAGGGTGTTCTGAAGAAGAGGCAGAGAAGGTCGGATTAGCATTAGACAAATATTTTGTACCCTTAGAAAGTAAATTCTATAAAATTGATGATAGTACTTACTCATTTGTTGATGCAGGCGGCCTTAAAGGAACATTTTCAATAGATCAAAACTATAATTTATTGACATTAGTTTATAACGATGTTGATTTATTAGCTTTAGAGCAAATATAAAAATCAATAATTAGAGAAAATGTTTTTATGTATGTTAAATTACTACATTCCTATATAACACTGTATGGAGTAAAGATAGTATTTT
>NZ_QSDY01000079.1 GCF_003463825.1 Veillonella sp. AM51-8BH | reverse complement strand
CCTATAAACATAGGCTTTGTATGATAAAAATGAAAAAGTAATATGCAAAAATATATACAGTTTTTTATCATTTTGTATGATAAAAATGAAAAAGTAATATGCAAAAATATATACAGTTTTTTATCATTTTCATTTGACTTTCAAAAAGAACTGTGTGATAATGAGAACATAAGTTGAGGCAAGTGCCTTTCTAAATGATAATAAAAAGTTCTGATCTATATTTTTATGGAGGTCCTAATTATGAGAGTTATTGCTGATGGTTGCATTAAATGTGGTTCTTGCGCATCTGTTTGCCCAGTTTCTGCTATTTCTGAAGGCGAAACTAAATACGAAATCAACGATACTTGCATCGATTGCGGTTCTTGCGAATCCGTTTGCCCAGTATCTGTAATTTCCGCTGAGTAATCACAAATTAAACGGCCCCTCATTGAGGGGCTTTTTATTTTGCCTAAATTTGCTTAACTTAGTATAATAGGACTATTAAGATATATATTATTATAAGGGAGTACAGCTTGTTTTACATTATACTAATTCTTTGGTTGCTCTTAGATCAATGGACTAAATATTACATTATGAATCATTTTATGTTAGGTGAGTCTTTAGTGGTTATACCCAATGTATTTCATTTAACATATATTATTAATCGCGGTGCAGCATTTGGTATGCTTGCTAATCAGCGATGGTTTTTCTTACTGGTAGCAGTTATTTTGCTAGGCGCATGTGCATATTATTGGAAGCGCTTATCAAAAGGTCCTTGGACTTTACAAATTGGATCTGCTTTATTAGTGTCTGGTGCTATTGGTAATGGCATAGATCGTTACATGATTCATGGTGTGGTAGATTTTTTTGATTTCCGTATATGGCCTATCTTTAATGTTGCTGATATTGGTATCTGTGTAGGCGTAGCTTTAGTAGTCTACTATTTATTTACATTAAAAGATGATGATAAATAATTCATATATTATGACAAATAATTAATTAATATATGATACTTAACTCATAGAGAGGTAGAGGATGAACGAATATATTGTAAGTGCTGAGCAAGACGGTATGAGACTGGATGTATTCTTAACAGAACATATGGAAGGGTCTCGTAGTTATATTCAAAGTTTAATTAAAGGTGGTCACGTTACAGTAGGTGATAAGCTAGGGAAAGCAAATCTTAGACTTACACCAAATGCTGTTGTACGTGTAGAGGTACCGGAACCTGAATCTGTAGAGGTAAAACCAGAGGATATTCCTTTAGATGTATTGTATGAAGATCATGATATTATCATTGTAAATAAACAACGTGGTATGGTTGTTCATCCTGCGGTGGGCAATTATTCGGGTACACTTGTTAATGCATTGCTATATCATTGTAAGGATTTGTCCGGTATTAATGGTGAGATTAGACCTGGTATTGTTCACCGTTTAGATAAGGATACATCTGGTGTTATGATGGCTGCTAAAAATGATGCAGCTCATATAGGTTTAGCGGAGCAGGTAAAGGAGCATTCTGCTAAACGGACATATTTAGCATTAGTACAAGGTAATATTGTAGAAGAAAAGGGTACTATTAAAGCTCCTATTGGAAGACATCCTAAGGATCGTATGAAAATGGCTGTTGTCTTTGAAAATAGTAAGGATGCAGTTACTCACTTTAATGTAGTTGAACGATTTGGCCATCAAACCCTGGTTGAATGTAATTTAGAGACTGGGCGCACACATCAAATTCGTGTACATTTTGCTCATATTGGACATCCTGTTGTTAATGATCCGTTCTATGGTTACCGTCGTATGGATTTTCCTATTGAAGGACAGGCATTGCACTCTAAATCTTTAGATGTAAAACATCCTATTACAGGTGAAAGTATGCATTTTGAGGCGCCTCTTCCAGATGACTTCAAAGCATGTATAGAGTTTGCTAAAACATATCGAGAAGATAAGCGTAAATAAGCGAAAAAATGAAACGAAATCAAACGAAATGTAAAGAAACGTAGACAAACGTAAATACATATAAATAAAATAACTGTCTTATATTGTGGTTTACTAAATAATCTTCTAACTATATTTGTAAAGGGGCATAGAGAACTCTGTGCTATAAGGGCGTATATATGGAAAAGAAACGCTTATTGATGGATCAAGATGCTATTATGCGCGCGATTCGTCGTATTAGTCACGAAATTCTAGAACGTAATAAAGGCTTATCTAATGCTCTTATTGTAGGCATTGAACGACGTGGTGTTATTTTGGCAAAACGTTTACAAGCTGAAATTGAGCGCATTGAAGGGATTCGTATTGAATGTGAATCACTCAATGTTGCTATGTATCGTGATGATCGTGATGCTCGCCAAAAAGAGGGGAAACCATGTACGATTGATACAACGGAGAAAACAATCATTCTCGTGGATGATGTACTTTACACAGGGCGTACTATTCGTGCAGCGTTAAATGCATTGATGACATCTGGTAGACCTAAATCTATTCAATTAGCAGTACTCGTGGACCGTGGTCACCGTGAATTGCCGATTCGCGCAGACTATGTGGGTAAAAATATTCCTACATCACATCTTGAAAGTGTACGAGTTGCCGTAGTAGACTTAGATGGTGAAGAAGGGGTTACAATACAGGAATAATCTGTATTGTAACCCCTTTTTTTGCTTAAATTAAAATTATACTTTTTATTTGATATATTGCGGTGTATATGTATAGTCTGTATGGCCTACACGTCTCTCTTCATTATGGAAACATAAGGCTTGTATATCTGTAGCTAGTGTATCTATATGATGCATAGATTTTCCGAGATTATTGAGCTGAGTAGGTGCTTTAGCCCATTTTTGAATGACTGGAATGTCATGTTCAGTTCTCAGCCATTGACGTCCTCTGTCGTTAAATGCTAGTAATCTAGCATATTGAGGACCGTCTTGCATCACGATATTTATCAAGTCTTTCGTAATACCTAATGTAAGGTATGCACCCATGCGCTGTAAACGGGCATAGGTGTAGCGCTTGGATTTTATTTGCTCAATGGCAGATTCCCATGAAGGCTGTTGTGCTGCTTTCAACCACAAGTGTTCAATACCTTCAGTAAAATCAACAAAACGCTCTAATTCATTGATGGTCATGCGGCGACTCAACATGTGTACCGTATTGTAATATCTACTGTAGTCGACATAGTGACCGCTTGTGATTCTATGCTTCATATCATCTAGAATAGGTGTTGGAATAGCAGTTTGGAGCGTTGAATATATATCTAAGGGATTAGCAATAGTGATGAATTGGCGCAACGCGGTACCTGATGGCAACTCTTGATCGATGTTTTGATTATGGTGATCAGATGTACGCTGAATAGGGATATATTCTAAGTTTGAGTGATATTTTAACCCAGCTCGTATATATTCAAGCCCTAATAAGGCATTAGGTGTGTTAAGCATTTCGGAGCCTAGTGCTTTACGGAAGGCTGTGCCATAGGATAGACCTTCAATTAAATAATTGCGTAATTCATTTTGAGTGCTTTCACAATCCATACGTTTAGCCGTATGGATGAGTTGGTCTAAATCAGTTGTTTCAGAACCAAAGGACAGCATATCAATAGATAAAAATTTAAGTAATTGAATGGCACCTGAAGCAAATAGTTGGGCACTACCTAACGAATAAAGCGTAGGAAGTTCGATAACGATATCTGTACCGCCTAGAATAGCCCAACGAGCGCGATCGAATTTTGAGAAAAGGCTGGTTCGCCACGTTGTACAAAGGAGCCACTCATAATACAGATGCGCAATACATCAGGATATTTTGTAGCTAATGTATGTAGTTGATGTGCATGACCATTGTGAAATGGATTATATTCGCAAATAATACCGATAGTTTTCATAGTGACTCCTTTCATTAGTGTTAGTGTAACAAAGCATAGAAAGACTGTAAATAAATTTTGAACTTAAGAGGCCGTATAGTAAAAAAATAGACGTAAAATGTATGTAAAACTAAAGTTTTTTGTAGATTTTATTTGTTCTATAGGCTATAATTAACTGTAAATGCTGAATTGATGTGAGGTATATGATGAAACAAAATTGGAAACGTACATTACAAGGGGCTCTGCTCGGTGCTGCGCTACTAGCAATGGCGGGATGTGGCTCTACAAATGTAATGGATACATATAGTTTTGGCCATCAAGTTATCCGTGCTGGTCAATCTGAAATTACCATTGCTTTGCCTTATGAAATGGGTAAAAGCACAAAAAATATGTCTGATGATGGGTATCCAATTGATATTTATGGATCTGTTACAGACCATATGGTAATTGAGGTTGAGGCTTTGCGTGCCGGTGAAAATAAACCATTGCCAACGGTGGATGAGTATGTTAACCGCAGCAAATCTGAGTTTACTAAATTGGGCGGCACCATCAAAGAAGAGTCTGTAGCTTTAGAAGGCGCGTCTGCTAAAAAGCTTGATGTGACTTATACAACTCAAGGGCAAACATTTAGATTTTCTCAATACGTATTCTTAGATCATGGCGTATTGTGGAATATAGTCTACCAATATCCTGAAAAGGATCAGGTAGGTGCTGATATCAGCAAAGAAATTCAAAACAAGATTCAAGTTACACAACAGAAAGAGGGTTAATCGATGAACGTATTAGTAGTTAACTGCGGTAGTTCTTCCTTGAAATATCAATTACTTGATATGACAACTGAAACAGAATTGGCAAAAGGTCTTTTTGAGAAGATTGGTGATCAAGACGCTATCTTCACTCATAAACGTCCTAATGCAGATAAATTAGAACGCGTTGAACCAATTTTGAATCATAAAGAAGCTCTTCGTATTTTACTTGATATTTTAGTTGATGCTGAATATGGTGTAATTAAGTCTATGGACGAAATCGACGCTGTTGGTCACCGTGTAGTACATGGCGGTGAAAAATTCGCTGACTCCGTATTGATCACTCCAGCTGTTATGGAAGCATTAGAAGAATGCTGCGCATTGGCTCCATTGCATAACCCACCAAACATTCAAGGTATCGAAGCTTGTCAAGCTATCATGCCTAACGTACCACAAGTTGGTGTATTCGATACTGCATTCCACCAAACAATGCCTAAAGAAGCTTACATGTATGCGCTTCCTTACGAATACTATGAAGATTATGGCATCCGTCGTTACGGTTTCCATGGTACATCCCACAAATATGTTGCACAACGTTGCGCTGAATTGATGGGTAAACACATGTCTGATCTTCGCATCATCACATGTCACTTAGGTAATGGTTCTTCCGTATCCGCTATTAAAGGTGGTCGCTCCATCGATACTACAATGGGCTTTACTCCATTGTCTGGTTTGATCATGGGTACTCGTACTGGTGATATTGACCCAGCTATCGTTCCATTCTTGATGAACAAAACTGGCATGAACTACGATGAAGTAGACGCTATTATGAATAAAAAATCCGGTGTACTTGGTATTTCCGGTGTGTCCAATGACTTCCGTGTTATCGAAGAAGCAGCATCTAATGGTAACAAACGTGCTCAATTAGCATTGAACATGTTCCATTACAAAGTTCGCCGCGTAATTGGTGCATTCGCAGCAGTTATGGGTGGCGTTGATGCTATCGTATTCACAGCTGGTATCGGTGAAAACGGTATCGGTAACCGTGATGCAATCTGCAACGGTTTAGAATACTTGGGTACTCGCATTGACTCTGAACGCAACAACATCCGCGGTAAAGAACAAGAAATCAGTGCTGAAGGCTCCAAAGTTAAAATCTTCGTAATCCCTACAAACGAAGAAATCATGATTGCTCGCGATACTCAACGCATTACAGCATCCTTGAAAAAATAATATAGTTCGTATCTGAACTAGGTGACTAATAGAGTCATAAAACCCCGTCTATATCATAGATATAGGCGGGGTTTTTGTAGTTTTTATACTTAGAATACCTTATAATAGAATGTATAGTTATAAAGTAGTAGTTCTTTTAAAGGGGTAACACATGACAGTATTATATGAAGAAAAATCTCAGCGTGCTAAAAGTGCAGAGTGGCTAGTATTATGTTTTGTTATTCTATTATTATGTGGTGTTGGCTACACTACATATCGTAGTATTAACTTGCATACTATTTTAATAGCAGAATATTTTATTGAAATTATGGCTATCATCGTAATTGTTAAACAAGCTGTTAGTCGATATACCTATATTTTGACAGATACAAAGTTAGTAATTGAAGAATCTTCTATATTTAGAAAGCGCCATTTTGAGGTAGATTACGATATGATTGATGGCGTATTTAAGTTTGAACGTGAATTATTGACAAATATTAAATATCGATATAAATATAGAAAATGTTCAACTTCTGATCCGCGTCCTATTTGGTCTCTAGTATATGCGATTGTAAAGGGTGATAAGGTTCAAAATGGTCGCCTTTTATTGAAAGCAGATGATAAATTTTTTGACATCTTAGAGGAACATGTGCCAGGTCGTATCCGTGTGCCTCAAGCGGACATTGTGTTTTATGCTGCAGTCCGTGCTGATGCGGTAAAACATGGCGAAGATGTACAAGAGTACTATAAAAAGTTAACAACACCTGAAAAGGATGGCCCTAATATTCTTGTTTAATTTACAGATATTTTCTAATTTATATTATCTAAATTAGTTGGAATGGTTTTATTTATAAAACGGTGAAATTAACTAAAATTTGTATACGATAAAGGAGTGCAAATGGCTGGATTATATTTGGCGAGCCAATCACCACGAAGAACTGAATTATTAACACAAGTTGGTATTGATCATATTGTTGTATCAAGTACCTATGAAGAGGCTAATAAGGGTTATGATGATCCTATTGAAATGGTGAAAGAACAAGCTTTAGGTAAGGCTCGTGCGGCTGTAGGCGTACCTGAAGGGAGCATCGTACTAGGTGCTGATACGATTGTCGTATTAGACAATCAAGTGCTAGGTAAACCTCATGATGAATCTGAGGCCCGTCATATGCTAGAGCGTTTATCAGGCCAAGTTCATTCTGTAATTACTGGTGTAGCCTTGCTTATTAAAGGTCAAGAAATAGTTTTTCATAATGAAACAAAGGTATATTTTAAAAAATTAGCTCCTTTTGAAATTGAATCCTATATTGCTAGTGGCGAACCTATGGACAAAGCTGGCGCCTATGGCATACAAGGTAAAGGTGCTTTATGGGTTGAGAAGATAGAAGGCTCTTATACCAATGTGGTAGGATTACCTGTTGAACATGTATACGATGAATTGTGTAAAGCATTAGGTGCTAAATAATACTATCATTTGATGGCGATGGTGCTATAATCGGCTGTGCTGTGTCTGTGCTGTGCTGTGCTGTGCTGTGCTGTGCTGTGCTGTG
>NZ_QSDY01000078.1 GCF_003463825.1 Veillonella sp. AM51-8BH | reverse complement strand
TTAGGTGTACCAAATGTTTTTACCAATAGTATCATTTAAGAATAACGAATACTTTATCGTTAATTAATTTTATAAAAAATATAAGAAATGCCTACACTATTCAATACAAACTTTCATAAAATCTGATCCTAAAGCTGTAATTTTCGCAACACCTTTTTCAGGTACAAATATTAAATTTTTACTTTCACAATACTCTTTATCAGATACATATTCAGGTAACTGCTCTATAGGCTCATAATGCTTATTATCAGTTAAAAATTCTATATAACTAATCTCTAAAATCCCTAAGCGAACAAGATTAGAAATTGTCGCTGGAGAACCTTTTATGAAATCACTAAATTCTATCTCACTATTGTCTTCTTTTATTTCACTTTGGTGGGGTTGAATATATATATCTTTTAGTGAAGTAATATATCCTTGTGCATCTTCTTTTGCTCTCCATGCCGTTTTCATTAAAGGTATAGATGCCTTCTTTGTTAAATATAAATATTTTAATAATAGTGCTTCCGTCGGCATTAGATTTTGAATAATATAGGTCATTGCAGGATGAATAATAGTAGTATTTTCCTTTAATAGTGATTTAGAAATAAGTTTAGAGTACATAGATTTTAACTCTTGATTACTCATGGAATACATATAAGCATTAATAGCAGGACCAACAATATAGTCTGGTGCTACATCAACAATTCTCTCTTCTGGAAAATCTTTTAAATTTTCTGCTACCTCATCTTGCAAAGTATTTAATTTATCAATTCTTTTTTGAGACCATAAATCAGCACTAAAAGTTAAGGCCTTAAAAATTTTTGCACCTAAGACCCCTGCTTCTTTAATAGTAGGACTTGCAAAATCATCATATAGTTTCTTTCCCCCAAATGCTGCCGCAACTGTAGTACTATCAGGCAAAGCTGTTGAAATGGAGTTAATAATGCTTAAAACATCATTCATAAAAAGACCTCCCACATAATGTCAATTAATATTTAAATTTAAGTCTTACAGATATTTTTTACTACATAAAATTATGAATTTTGTCCCTTAATAAAAACTACTACTCTCACATATAAACTCAAAGAAAACTACCAGGCAAGATTATTTATTAAACAATCCTAGACTTTCAATTTCACCTACAAGATTATTTATTAAACAATCCTAGACTTTCAATTTCACCTACTGCTAATGTTATAATAATATTATTCAACAAATTTAATGAAATTTCCTTCATTTTTAATTAGGATAAATATATGATTATCTACTCTTCCACAAAACAATCCTTTATCCAAGATTTCGAACAGGGTGTCTTGGTAAAAAAGCTACATCAAACGTTAACAGAAAAATATCGTCGTGTTGGTGATTCTGAAATTCATTCATGGCAAACGTCTTTATCTTATATGGCTAATGTTATGCGTGATCTTGCTATACCTGACTTAGCTGGTGTTGCCATCGAATATATTGTGCCAAATACCCAAAAACGAGTAGACTTTATTATTACTGGACTAGATCAACAGGATAAAGAGCATGTAGTCATTGTTGAGCTTAAACAATGGGGCGAAGCTTTCAAAGTAACAGATAAAGATAATATTGTATCTACCTACCTTGGCGGTGGAATCCGTGAAGTAACCCACCCTTCCTATCAAGCTTGGTCCTATTGTAGTCTTATTGAAAACTTCAATGAGGATGTGCAGAATCGACCTATTAAGTTACACCCATGTGCTTTTTTACATAATTTTGATGAAAGCATCTCCCCTGAGCTTCGTGATCCTATCTATAATGATATATTAAATAGCTCTCCGATGTTCACACTAGGCCAAATGGATAGCTTACGTAACTTTATCAAAACCTATATTCCAAAGCCTGATACTACAAATATTATGGAATTAATTGAGCATGGTAAATTAAGGCCATCAAAATCACTTCAAGATTCTATTTTAAATATGCTAAAAGGAAATAAGGAATTTATTCTTATTGATGACCAAAAGGTCGAATTTGAACAAATAAAAAAAGCTGCCTTTGATGCTATTAAAAATAACCACAAAACAGTATACATAATTCGTGGTGGCCCTGGTACGGGTAAAAGTGTGGTAGCTATTAACCTGTTAGCTGAATGTATCCACAATGGCTATATGGCACAATATATTACTTCAAACGCTGCGCCACGTAATGTATATAGCACCATGCTACAAAAAGGATTTAAGAAAACAGATATTAAAGCATTATTTCAAAGTAGTGGTACATTCCATACACGATCTAAAAATGCACTTCAAATTGCAATTGTTGATGAAGCTCATAGATTACGTGAAAAATCTGGTATGTTCCAAAACCAAGGTGAAGATCAAATCAAAGAAATTATTAACGCCTCTATCTTTAGTGTATTCTTTATAGATAGAAATCAACGTGTTACCTTTAATGATGCTGGTACAATTGATAAAATCCGAAACTTTGCACAAGAGCAAAATTCACTAATATATGAAGGTGTACTAGAATCTCAATTCCGTTGTAATGGCTCAGATGGCTATTTAGCATGGCTTGATAATGTACTACAAATTGCTGAAACAGCTAACTACGACGGATTTGAAGGTGATTATGATTTTAAAATCTTTGATAACCCTCATGAAATGTATGATGCTATAAAAGCAAAAAATAAAATAAACAATAAATCTCGAGTTCTAGCAGGTTATTGTTGGGACTGGCCTAAAGAAGGTCGCATGACATCTCTCGTAAAAGATATCCAAATACCAGAACATAATTTTGGAATCAGTTGGAATCTAGATAACTCTGATACATATGCTATTGATCCTGACTCTATCAATGAAGCTGGATGCATTCATACAACCCAAGGACTTGAGTTTGAGTATGTAGGTGTAATTATCGGCGACGATTTACGTTATGAAAATGGCAAACTCATCGTAGATATTAATAAACGTGCTAAAACAGATCAGTCTATCAAAGGTATCAAAAAACTTTTAAAGGAAAATCCTGAAGAAGCACAACATATTGCTAATGAGATTGTGAAAAATACCTATCGAACATTAATGACACGAGGCCAAAAGGGCTGTTATATTTACTGTACAAATAAAGAGCTATCTAACTATTTTAAACTAGCATATAATCATCAATTGAGCTATACTTACAACAAACCTCAAGTTGTTCTATCCGAACAACCACTAGCGGCCGATAAAACAAATTCTAATATAGATAAACTTAATCTCAAGCTAGATAAATAACAAAACAGAGAGCCAGTACTGCTATTTCTATAGCACTACTGGCTCTCTTATATTTAAAACAAATTTAATCTACATACATTAACTAGTTACTTCTTCCCCACCAACTGATAGCTCATATCCACTAGCATTTTAAGTTTCTCTATATCTTCATATCTTTCAATATCCACCGAGATCCAATGTTGTTTATTCATATGATAGGCAGGATAGATTTCGTTTTCATGGATTAGATTGGGAATCAAATCAGGTTCACATTTTAGATTAACTACATCCATAGGTTCATTTGTATCTAAACCTACTTGATGCCCTGTAATAGTAAAGATACCAGCAAACCATTTTTGATTATCTCTACGTCTGATTACTACATAGTCAGGATATTTTTCCCATGGATAATCGATATCACAGATGTATTCTTGTTATAAATAGTTAATAAAATTATTACAATTCATGATTCCCTATCTTATTTAACTGTTGATTTTTCATACATTCCCTTTGGTATAGCACTCATACCTGCCATTCGTTTGGAATATTGTTCTTTATCATTTGAATTTTCAGCATATTGAACAACATCCCTTAATTCTTTTGATGGAATTTTAATATCTAAGTCTGTCATTATAAAGTGAGTATATAAATATTTATCATCATATAGCGATTGAATATACATTTTCGATGCAGATCGTTCTACTTCCATATAAATAGCTGGAGTAGCATCATTCCATACAGTGGCATATTGGATTGGTTTATATCCAGAATAAGGCTTATACATCGTAAAGAACTCTATTACTTCCGCAAATAATTTATGTTTATTCGCTATCTCTTTTGGCGTTAATTCTCTTACCATGACACCCTCACGATATCCTTTACCATCATAACTATAAATAGCATCAGCCTCAGTACCGCTGTACGTTAAATTACTCGATTTAAGTGTTTGGAATGTAAATCCCTTTATAGTAAAAGGTTTAGTTCTTGAAAGTACTTGTTTTGCTGGTTCAATTGAAGGCAATACATAATTAACTAATGGTGACATTAGCTCTTTATATACATATTCTTGATTATGATTCTTTAGCAATTCTAGCTCTCTAGACTTACTTAAATCATAAGCAACCTGGTAAGATAATGAAGGATCAGCTTTCATTCTAAAGCTTAGGACTCCTTCTAAAGTTCCCTTTTGATTTTGTCTTACTTCCCATGAACCATTTTTAATGGTCGGATATGAGAATGTATTAGCCTTAGATTTCCCTTCTTTTTCCTTGTGAATCGAGTATTTTAAATTACCTTCATTAAAGATAAAATTGCCCCGTTTTACTTCTGTAGTCATAGGATCTCCTTTAATAGTCACTCCAAATCGACTACTTGAAGGAATGGTAAATTTTATATTTGCTCCATCATTCTTTAAAATAAACACAGAAGATGAAAAGCCTGCAGAATGATTTAATTCCTCTGTAAAGTAAACTAATTCATCTATAGTCCAAGTTTTAGGCTTATTGTCAGCATATTGTTTTCTTATCATAGTATTTACGTCAGACTCCATTTGCTTAGCTGTAGCATCCGACTTACGATAGTTTTGATATGCATCCTTTGAAATTGTAGGATCTGCACCTGGTATATTAATATCAATTGCTTGGCTACCTAATGTCACAAAACTAAAACATAGTGTAACCATTAACGCACGTTTCATCATAAACTCTCATCCTTTCACATAATGTCTCTCAAATATTATATATATAGAATATCATATTTTATTTGACTCATAGTAGTATAATATATTTATAGAAAGAAGGAGGTGATATCTATGAAATTTACAAAACGTATAATTGTGATGACATTCTTAGCCGTGACTGCTGTGGTATCTACAGGATTTGCTTACGGTTATGTATGCAATAACTCTCAGTACAATTGCAACACTAACACACAATACAACTCTGATAACAATACGAACAATACTAACTATGCAACATCCAACAATGACAACCAAAATTATTGCGGTCCAAACTCAAATTTTAGAGGATGCGGCGGATATAGAAGATAATTTGGTAAGTATACTAAAAGCCTATAGTACTAAAAATGTACTATAGGCTTTTGTCGTATATTACAAGAATACTATTTAATTCATCAAAATACAGTTAGGATCAATATGGCAACATACTTTTATCAGAAGTTCATTCTGTTAAAGTATTCAATGGCTTTTGGTGAGAATTCAACGAATGTATTCCCATAAGAGAATGGTCCCAATTCATATGGTTGGTATACAAGACCTATGGCGCCTTTACCTTTCAAGTAGTAATTGTCAGAAACATATTCTACATTCCAGTTTGGTAGTAAGTCTGCTTTTTTATGACCTTCACTGTAGAAGCGCAAAATCCCAGAGTTAATGCCTCGTTCTATTTGTTGTGGATTAGCAATTTTTACATAGTTATATAATGGAATTCTTTGGCCAGTTATCTTGTTATATACTAGACCTTTGGTGTTATACATACCATGTGCACTACCAGCATGGTAATGATATGTAGTTAACAAAATAGATACAACTTGAGCGTCTTCATAGGTAACTTTATAATTTTGCTTTACTTGATATGCATGTTGATCGTAATAAACTGATTTTGCGTATAAAACATAGTTAGCAATGTCTGTATTAATCGCCTTTTGTGCAAACATATTATTGGTATATACCAATGGATATTTTAATTCCATGTTTACATCAGATTGACTACCTGTAACAACAGTTGCATACGTAGGTACCGCTAACATAACACCTAACATAGAGGTCATACATAGCTTTTTAAAGATTCCCATAATACTGTCTCCTTTTAACAAACACATTTAAATAGGTTATTACTGTGTTAGTTCTACAAGCTATGATAAAACTCCTCTTTTATATTTTACTTTTTTGATAATTTATTTCACTTTATAAAACAGCCAAACGATTTAGTATTTTACACTAAATGTTAGGCAGAACGCCCCCTAATACAGTACTAAGAAGCCCAAGTACAATCATCCATATAGATATAAACATTAAAACAGAGGATGTATGTGTATAGATTTGTATAGTAAATTGATTATAGTTAATATCACCTTTAATCACCTTATCTCCTACTTTTTTCATAACAGCATCCAGTACAAAGGGATCTTCAGTAATAGATAGTCTATAGGTGCCTGGTACCGCATCAAAGGTATATAGTTCCATTCTAGAGTGAGTAATACCATTCACCCGTGCACGCATAATAGATAAGGTTAAAGGAATCGACCTGCCCGTCTTCTCATCAACTACATTAAACCCAAATTCACCAATAGGTGCCTTTGTAAACATTTTTCCATTAAGCCATAGGCCATACGTACCTGCTCTCTCTAGAGTAAAGGTTCCTTCTTTATTTACATAGGGCATTTCATAGAGCATCTTAGCTCTACCAAAGCGAATCGTGTATTTAATACCTAAATAAAACAAACAAAGTCCTAAAGGTATCAACAGATAAAATAACTGTTCCATTACCTACGCCTCCTCTATTCTCCCGCTTTTACACAACACCATATGTATTTTCACTATATCATACTTTCACCATACAAAAAAGGACCCTCCAAAGAGAGTCCTTAGTTTATATTGTTATGCTATTAAGCGTTTTTAGCTACTTCCATAAAATCATTTATCTTATTTCATATGAAGAGTCATATTTTCAAAACCTGTACCATTAGCTTCTTTAAAAATATAATTACCTACAACATATTTTGGATCATGCAAAGCTATATCAACGTATTGTTCTGAGGTATTGCTAAAGTTATCCAAGGCTACACCTTCATAATTAAAATCTTCTACACGATTTATAGTTATTCTCATACCAGAGCTAGCCTGTTTAGCATATATAAGAAGTGAATAGTCTTGTGCATACTGTGGAATACGCAATACGCTTGCTAAAGAATGCGTTATATCATATCGATAAGTAACTAAAACCTTGTGAATATATGCGTTAGTTCTACGACTATTTTTATTTTCAACCTCATATACAACTGCCTGTACTTTATAAATATACTGATTCTCTTCTAATCTTTTAATAGAACTCTTATCTACAAAATACGTATACTGATTCTCTTCTAATCTTTTAATAGAACTCTTATCTACAAAATACGTAATAGCATTTTTGCCTGTAAGAATAGGAATATTATTCTTATCA
>NZ_QSDY01000077.1 GCF_003463825.1 Veillonella sp. AM51-8BH | reverse complement strand
TTTATGAAAAGCTGTACCAATAGAAATAAATATTGATACAGCTTTTTATTTGTAGAATAATAAAGAACTCTATTTTCATAATTTTATTTTCGTACAACGAATTCCTCGAGCTTGAAATTCATTCATCAGTAAGTCTATTGCTTTATCAATGATTTCTTCATTAGTTATATATACCATCTTTTTGTAATAGACAGTACCATCAAATTCTATCCAACGACTTGTTTTACCATTTAGTTTGCAAATTTGCATTCTGCCGGCCCAGCTGCCCATACTACGGAATTGTTTTCCTTTAGAAAAACGTACTTCACGAATATCGCTTATTTTAAAGTTTTTTTTAATTAAGCCAATGCCTATAGAGACTTGATCATCCTTAAAGTAAAGAAGTTTATAACGTTCTTCCGGAGGCATAGATCTAATGATAGATAAGTTATAAGTAGCAAAAACTACAGTAATAGCAATCAATAGAAACATAAGGATTATCATATATTTTCCCATACTTTCAAAGCCTCCTTTTCTTTATTATAATAAATATAAATAATATATGAAACAGCTATATTAAATCTAGTAATAGGAGAGAAACGAATGGAAATACATGCATAGGGGGTGTGGTACAGCTAAAAGCTCTATATAGAATTTTATATTTGATAGTATTGAAATAACGTGTAAATGTGATTTGAGTAACACATTTTATTTTGAGAATGATGTACAATAAGATTGTCCTTATGAAAATCTGAACATCTTAGCTGGAACACTAGGCATATAGGACGTGATGAATAACATATAGATTATCTAATTAAGATTAATAAAGTACTAAATTGTATCATTGCATAGTTTTGATGTAGTGATACAGAGGAGATAGAATGACAAATAGAATACAAGAACTCACCGTCGACGAAACTTGGCGTAATGAGCAAGATGCGTGGAATAATCGATCTAATTACTTTGTAGAAATGCACAATCGGGACGATCGTAAGGCGCAGGTTACAGAGTTTTTATCCTTCTTGAAGGATGAAAATCTTTTGCCCCCTAAAGGCGGTTGTACCCTTGATATTGGCTGTGGTGTATGTGACTATGCATTAGGATTGGCTCGTGAAGGCCATAAGGCAACCGGTATAGATTTATCTGATGGTATGATTCGTGGTGCTAAACAATTAGCAGAGGTAGAAGGTCTAGATCTTAGCTTGTATATTGCACCGTGGTCTGATGAAACTCGCCGTGAACTAAAATGGGATAAAACCTTTGATTTAACATATAGTATTTTTTGCCCTATCATGTTTGATGTAGAAAACATTCGTGCCATGCATGAATCAAGTAAGGACAAATGCTTGTGGATCGCTTTTAGTGAACGCAGCGATGAAACGGTGGATATGTTATCTGAACATTTCTTTGGTCGCGATTCATTTCCTTGGGATGGTAAGATGAAAGCATGTTTAGATGTTATTCATGAAATAGGGCATAATGTAAAAGTAACCTATAAGACAGTTCCTGAAACAGAGGTTATGAGCCTTGATAAAGCTGTTAATTACTTTGCTATGCGACTTCATAATAATACATGGGGCGATATAGAAGATATGAAAGTAGAAATTAGAAATCTCATTGAACCATTAGCCATTAATGGAGAAATCCATAATAAAACAGTTGATAAAGTGGCGTGGGTATCATGGTCTGTGAAATAGGAGGGTAGTATGACAGTTGATGAAAAACGTAAGTTAGAACTAAAAACTATGTACCAAATTATTGGCATCTATTGTCATAATAAGCACCATACTCCTAAGGGGCAGCTATGTGAGGCTTGCGAGCAGGTTTGGGAATATGCGGAGCATCGTATTGATGCATGTCCTCATATGGAAAGTAAAACATTCTGTAGTGTATGTAAAACTCATTGCTATGCACCTAATTATCGTGAAAAAATCCGTGAAATTATGCGTTATGGTGGACCAAGGATGTTACTGGTATCGCCGATCCAAGTCATTAGACATATGTATCTTGAATGGAAAGACAAAAAAAGAGGCTAGCAATGCTAGCCTCTTTTTTAATGGTTTTATCACGTTTTCATGTAATAATCTTATGCGATTGCTTTGTCCAATACAGCTTTGATTAATGCTTTTGTTTGGTCATAGCTTTCACCAGGTTGAGCCTCATATTGTTTGTCGAGGTCGAACCATAAGTTTGGATAATACTCATAAGGGTGAGTTTTGAAGAGCTCATGAGCGTCTTGATCTTCAACCCAGTTGATATGAATGTCTGCATATGCAGGGTTTTCTGCAACAAGTTCATCGATAGCACGGAATGCATTTGCACAATAAGGGCAACCGTTTAAGTGGAAACCTAAGATTTCTTTCATGGTTTTACAGTCCTTTCCAGACAAAATTAATATATATTTCTATAATTTGAGATTTATTACATACTCATGTACTACAACATGTGGTACACTACTGAGTATAACACATCTATATAAGATATTCAATTTTTTAGATATATCGAATGTGAATATTGAGAATGCGATATGCATGTTTTACATAGTTAAGGAGGCACCTATGATTTCAGGCGCAGCATATGTGGTGAAGGCCCTTCAAGAGGAGCAGGTAGATATACTATTCAACTATCCTGGGGCAGCAACCATTGATATCATGGATGAATTATATAAACAAGATAAGGTAAAAGTAATTTTGCCACGTCATGAGCAAGCATTGGCTCATGCAGCAGATGGTTATGCTCGCAGTACAGGTAAAGTAGGAGTGTGCATGGTAACCTCTGGACCAGGTGCTACAAACCTGGTGACAGGTATTGCTACAGCATACGCTGATAGTGTTCCCCTTGTTTGTATTACAGGTCAAGTAGACTTGGGCCTCATGGGCAATGACGCATTCCAAGAGGTGGATACGGTTGGTATTGTGCGCAATATCTGTAAATATGCTGTTACCGTTCGTGATCGTAAAGAGCTAGGGCGTATTTTGAAAGAAGCATTTTATATTGCCCGTACTGGTCGTCCTGGTCCTGTAGTGGTGGATGTTCCTAAAAACATTCAAAAGGCTATGGGCTCTGATGAGTATCCAACAGAAGTCAATATTCGTGGCTATAAACCAAATACAACAGTTCACGTAGGACAAGTAAAAAAAGCATGCTCTATTATCAGCAAGGCTAAACGACCACTATTCTTATTAGGTGGTGGCGTTAGCATTAGTGGTGCTAACGACCTCATGATGAAGCTAGTAGAAAAAACAGGCATTCCTGCTGTAACTACATTGATGGGGAAAGGTGCTATCGATAGTCGACATCCTTTATATCTCGGCAATATTGGTATTCATGGTGGTTATGCACCGAATGTGGCACTCACTGATTGTGATGTAATGATTTCTATTGGTACACGCTTTAACGACCGTATTACAGGCAAGTTAAGTACCTTTGCACAAAATTGTAAGATTATCCATATTGATGTGGATGCAGCATCTATTTCTAAAAATATTAAGGTAGATATTCCGATTGTAGCAGATGCTAAATTAGCTATTGAAAAATTATTAGAATATATTGAACCTCATGATCTTGGTGAATGGCCTGCACAATTACAACAACTTAAGGCTGACCGCCCTGTTACACAAGCTGGTGAAGAAGGCTTAACACCTCAAATTGTTATTGATTATATTAATAACCACTATGCACGACCTATTGT
Organism: Veillonella sp. AM51-8BH; assembly: GCF_003463825.1. Classification (GTDB taxonomy): domain Bacteria; phylum Bacillota; class Negativicutes; order Veillonellales; family Veillonellaceae; genus Veillonella. The sequence continues at coordinate 3,908 of NZ_QSDY01000077.1, read as the reverse complement.
TGCTACTGATGTAGGACAAAATCAATTGTGGACTACTCAGTTCCTCGAAATTAAAGGACAACACCAAATGTTGACATCTGGTGGCCTTGGCACGATGGGCTATGGGTTCCCAGCGGCGTTAGGGGCTCAAATTGGCAACCCTGATAAACGAGTATTTGCTATCTGTGGTGATGGTGGTGTACAAATGAATATCCAAGAATTTGCCACAGCTATGCATTACCGTTTACCTGTAACTCTCATCATTTTGAATAATGGCTTCCTTGGTAATGTACGGCAATGGCAACAATTGTTCTACGATAAACGATATGCTTGTACTAATTTGTTGATGGATGAAAGCTCTATTGTAACGCGTGATATGATCGATAATGATGAGTTTGAATACGTTCCAAACTTTGTACAATTGGCAGAAGCTTATGGTGCTAAAGCTATGCGTATCACGAAGGCAGAGGATATCGAAAAAGGGTTCCAATTGGCAGATACTTTCAAAGATGGTCCTACATTACTTGAGTTCATCATTCCAACGGAGCTCAATGTATTACCAATGGTACCAGCTGGCAAATCTTTAAGCGATATGTTATTAAAGGATAAAAAATAGGAGGGGCTATGGAATTACATATGGAAAAGCGCTGTATTTCAGCGTATGTAGAGAACCAAATCGGCGTATTGGCTAAAATTTCAGGCCTCTTCGCAGGTAAAAATTATAACCTTGATACATTGACTGTAGGGGAAACAGAAGATCCTACCATGTCTCGTATGACCATTGAGCTCACTTGCGATGATTTGACGTACGAACAAATCATTAAACAATTAAATCGCAGTGTAGAGGTAATTAAGGTTATCGACTTTACGGATATGAGGATTACAAAAAAAGAGCTATTGTTTATTAAGGTCAACAGTTGCAAAGAAGCAGATAAACAAGAAATCTTCCGCATTGCTCAAACCTTTGACTTGTTGGTAGTCGATTATAACCGCAAATCTGTTCTCGTACAATGTGTAAAAACAGTATCCAAAAATAACGACATGATTGCTCTATTTAAAGATATGTTCGTTAATCGCATTGAAGTTGTACGCGGTGGTAGCGTAGCTATCGAAGCACTATCTACACCTGATAGATAAGTTTTAACTCTAATTATTCTAAATCTATTTTTGGAGAATAATGATCTAAGACTAGTAGTGATTTAGAATGGATACAACTGAATATGATATAATATTTATATCGACCATTATTGATATAGAGACCTTGGTTGTATGCCAAGGTCTTTTTATATAGGAGGTACTATGAGTTTATTAAATGATATTTTAGCCCATAATAGAGAATATGTAGAAGATCAAAATACAGGTTACGTAGAAACAGATACTAAATGCAGTAAGATGCCTAGTCGTGAAATGGCAATCGTTACATGCATGGATACACGTCTTGTTAACTTCTTAGAAGATTCCATGGATATTGGCCGCGGTGAAGCGAAAATCGTAAAGACTGCAGGGAACTGTATTACAGGTCCCTTTGATGGCGTTGTACGTAGTTTACTTGTTTGTATTTATGAGCTAGGCGTTAACGAAATCTTTATCATTGGTCATCACGAATGTGGTATGGCAAAAACTACAGCAAAAGATCTAACAGAAAAAATGTTGGCTCGTGGTATTGCACCAGAAGCGATTCATATGGTCCGTAAAGAAATGGAACGCTGGGCAGATGGATTTACACACCCTGCTGAAAATGTAGAAGACACTGTAGACGAATTGCGTATGAATCCTTTGATTCCGAAAGACGTACCTATTCACGGTCTTATCTTCCATCCTAGAACAGGTGAAATTGAAGTCATCGTTAATGGCTATACACAAATGAAACAATATTACGAAAAATAGTAGGTAAATACTTTAAAAGAGGTATTGTGAATTGAGCAATATAGATAGACTAGATACATTTGAGGTAGCGTGTAAACATTTTCTCGGAGATTTTTCAAATTTTAAGAATCTCATTTCTACCCAAGTTCAATCGTTAAATGGTTTAGAATGGTCTTTTGATAAAGGTTCCACTAAGGTTTGTAGTGCTGATGAAAAGGGCTTAAAAAAACGATGCAAAGTTGGCATAAAATATAGATTACAGGTTGAGTTATCTCAAGCTGATGTAGAAACTATTTGGACTGAATTTAGTCGATTTTGGGGGGACACTACTTTAAATCAGCTTGAAAGAGTATGCAGTAATGAAGAATTGGGGCGCTATCAATTTATAGCTAACAATTCTATAGGCGATGAGCTTACCTGTGATATCTATTTACCTAATGAATGGAATATACCGCAATTAAACATGTTGGGATATATTTCAGCTAGATATAGAAAAGTAGATGTTGAAGAAGTATAGTAAAATCTTATTTGACTTAAAGTTAAGTTTAAGTTTTATAATGTGTTCATATTAGTACTTAATACATATTTACATAAAGGAACTATATGAATAAAAGTAAACTATTAAAAACAATTATAGCTATTGTAGCTTTGGTTATATTAATCGTAGGTGGCTATGTATATAAGGATGCCATACAGAGTCGTATAGCTAGAATGGCTGCTGTCGTAAGTGGTCAAGAGATAAAACCGATCCTTAATTCTGAAGGCCGTTACATTCGACAAATTGTAGCTCAAGATAATAGCACAAGCCGTACCATTATGTGGCAATCAGATAGCAGCGAAGCTGATGCGGTAATAGAGTATCGTCTAGCAGGTTCTGAAAATACTCAAACGATAGGGGCAACGGATAAAGTTTTTACTGATGACGGCAGTACTACCTATATTCATGAGGCTACATTGACAGGTTTAACACCTAATACTAAATATGAATATCGTGTTGGGTATGGTAGTGATCGCCGTAGTGATTGGTACTCCCTGGAAACGGCTGGCGCTAGTGTCTATGATGTGCTCATATATCCAGACTCTCAGTCGGGGGATTATTCTCAGTGGGAAGAGATTGTAAAGGACTCAGCACATCGTAACCCTAGGACCGCCTTGTATATTAGCATGGGTGACCTTGTAGATAATGGGGAACAAGATTATCAATGGCGCACTTGGTTAAATTCCATCAGACCATTGAGTGCTAATGTGCCGTTAGCAACGACCTTAGGCAATCACGAGATGTATACATTAGATTGGAAAATGCGCGAGCCTTATGCGTATTTGAATTATTTCGCAGTACCGCCTAATGGGAATGAAACTTTTAATCGTCGTTATTATTCCTATGACTTCGGTGATGTTCATTACGTTGTATTAGATACGCAACTTTATGAAAGCAATCATGAGGATAATCATGATATGCATCATCCTGATTTATATGATGTACAGGTTCAGTGGCTACGCCAAGATTTGGCAGCAAATACTAAAAAGTGGACCGTAGTTCTCATGCATCGGGATCCATTCCAATATGCCATTGACCGCCCTGGCGCAAGTCGTGATGTAGGATTCAACGAAGAGGGCGTATTGTTTATGCCTATCTTTGATGAGTTTAATGTAGATTTAGTGTTGTCAGCTCATTTACATTCTTATCGTAATAGAGGGCATGTACGTAACTTTAATCGAGATGCTTCGGGACCATTATATATTCTGACTGGTATTGCCGGAGATACTCGTCGCCCTAAGTGGAAAGAACATCCTTTAGATGTATATGTGGCACCAGATCGAGATAAGAATAACTATATGGCGATGACTGTTACACCGAATAAATTGATAGTAAAAGCTTTCTTACCAGACGGTACACAGCTAGATGAGTCGGTTATAGAGAAATAGAAGTACAAGATTATAAGAATATATAAGCAAAAGACACCTTCCTTGAAAGGTGTCTTTTTTGTGTGTTTATACAAATAGTTTTCTCTCATTTATAGATTAAATAGGTAAACATATAAATGATAATTATATATTTATTA
>NZ_QSDY01000076.1 GCF_003463825.1 Veillonella sp. AM51-8BH | reverse complement strand
AAAAAAATACTTACACTATTTAGATTAAGCAAAAATTCTATAGAAAATCCTTGCGTCATTATTCTATATAATTTACTATATATAGAGAAATCTAATTATAAAAAGGAGTCATCATGGCTAATATTAATGAAAACTATTTAAACCTACAAGGTTCTTATTTATTTGCAAATATTGCTAAAAAAGTTGCAGATTATCAAGCAGCTCATCCAGATGCAGACATTATTCGTCTTGGTATCGGCGATGTTACATTGCCACTAGTTCCAGCAATTATCGATGCTATGAGCAAGGCCGTTCAAGAAATGGGCAAAGCAGAAACATTCCGTGGTTACGGCCCTGAGCAAGGTTATGACTTCTTACGTCAAGCTATTGTTGATGGCGACTACAAACCATTAGGTGTAGACATTGCGATTGACGAAGTATTCGTTTCCGATGGTGCAAAATCTGATGTTGGTAACATCCAAGAATTATTCAGCGAAGATAACATCATCGCTATTACTGATCCAGTGTACCCAGTATACCTAGATTCCAACGTTATGGGCGGTCGTACTGGTGAAGCAGTAGATGGTATCTTCCAAAAGGTTGTATACCTTCCTACTTATGCGGAAAACAATTTCTCTCCAGAATTTCCTTCTGAACGTGTAGATATCGTATATCTTTGCTCCCCAAACAATCCAACTGGTACTGTTTTGAGCCGTGCTCGTTTAGCAGAATGGATTAAATGGTGTAAAGATAATGATGCGATTTTGATGTTCGACTCCGCTTACGAAGCTTTCATCAGTACAGAAGACACTGTAAAATCCATCTATGAAATCGAAGGCGCTCGCGAAGTAGCTATCGAGTTCCGTTCCTTCTCCAAAACTGCAGGTTTCACAGGTACACGTTGTGCTTATGCTGTAGTGCCTAAAGAAGTAACTGGCAAAACTAAATCCGGTGAACGCCAACCACTAAACCCTATGTGGAACCGTCGTCAATGCACTAAATTCAATGGTGTTCCTTACATCATCCAACGTGGTGCTGAAGCAGTATACACAAAAGAAGGCCGCGAACAAACTCGTGCTAACATTGCATACTACAAAGAAAATGCTCGTATTATCAAAGAAGGTCTTGAATCCATTGGCCTTACTGTATATGGTGGCGTAGATGCTCCATACATTTGGTTAAAAACACCTGGTAATATGACAAGTTGGGAATTATTCGACATCTTGCTCGATCAAGTTCAAATCGTATCTACACCAGGTTCTGGCTTTGGCCTCATGGCGAAGGTTACCTTCGTTTAACAGCTTTTGGTAGCCGTGAAAATACAATTCGTGCCGTTGAAAGAATTAAAACATTAAAATTCTAATAGGATAATCACTATAGGGTTTATCCCCTATAGAAAACTAATACCTATAGAGACAAAAAGACCGATTGTACACCTATATTAGGAGTACAATCGGTCTTTTATATATATCATCAATTAATTCTATAGAAAAATATCAAATGCCCTAGTTTTGTGCTATAATAAAAATGTTAATAATTAAATTTCTCGATTTATATAGGAGGCTAATATGAGCAAAATTCGTATTGGTATCGTTGGCTACGGCAACTTAGGTCGTGGCGTTGAAGCATCCGTAAAATTACAACCTGATATGGAGCTTGTTGGTGTATTCTCTCGTCGTAAAGGTTTAAAAACAGTTTCTGGTGTTCCTACATATACTATGGAAGATCTACCAAACTTCAAAGGTAAAATCGATGTTATGGTTCTTTGCGGTGGTTCTGCAACAGACCTTATCGAACAAACTCCAATGGTAACTAAATACTTCAACTGTATCGATTCCTTCGATACACATGCACGTATTCCTGAGCATTTTGCTAATGTAGACAAAGTAGCTAAAGAAGCTAAAACTGCTACATTGATTTCTTGCGGTTGGGACCCAGGCATGTTCTCTTTGCAACGTGTATATGCTGAAAGCATCTTGCCTCAAGGTAAATCTTATACATTCTGGGGCCGTGGCGTTTCCCAAGGTCACTCCGATGCTATCCGTCGTATTGATGGTGTTCTTGATGCTCGTCAATACACTGTTCCTAAAGAACAATACCTTGAAGCTATCCGTAATGGTGAAACTCCAGACGTTGATGGCTACAAAGGTCACCTTCGTGAGTGCTATGTAGTGGCTGCTCCTGATGCGGACAAAGCTAAAATTGAAAACGAAATCAAAACTATGGAAAACTACTTCGTAGGTTATGAAACTGTAGTAAACTTCATTTCTCAAGAAGAACTTGATCGCGACCATAAAGGTATTCCACATGGTGGCTTCGTTCTTCGCTCTGGTGAAAGCACTGACGGCACACGTCATGTTGTTGAGTATTCCTTAAAACTTGACTCCAACCCTGAATTCACTGGCTCTGCACTTGTTGCTTATGCACGTGGTATCTACCGCCTTGCTAAACACGGCGGCACAGGTTGCTACACAGTATTCGACATTCCACCAGCTTGGATTTCTACTCATTCTGCTGAAGAATTACGAGCTCACTCTCTATAAGACACAAAATAAAATCCCACACTAGTGTGTGGATTTTATCTACTTCTATGGTATACTACTTAGAAGAAGTGAGGCGTAGATGTTTTCCGGCGTCAGCTCTCACATCTCTTACTAGTTTGAAAATTTGGCCTGACGACAAAAGGGTCCTTTTCAAAGCCCTGCTACATAAAAGCTAACCTGAGTTAGAAGTCAATTATCTTGCTGCTATGATAATGGTAGCAACTAACATACCAAAAGCTATCATTAAAGATAAAACTTCGTAGGTCTTCATGCTATCACCGCCAATCCTCGAGAAATTGGCAAGACCTGACACATCTAGAGGCCTCGACATCAATATATAATTTGTCGATTTCTATGTAAAGGGATTTAGTGACACTACTAGTCACCAATGTGACTAATGGTGTCACTTTTTTAGTACAAATTTATAGCATCTATATGATATAATATTTATTTGATAGAGTTTCTACGGAAGCTTTCACAAAGAACGAAATCAATTAGTTAATAAAAGGTGGTACCATGAGCACAAATTTAGAAGTAGGCATCGTAGGCCTTCCAAATGTTGGTAAAAGTACATTATTCAACGCCATTACTAAAGCGGGCGCTGAAGCTGCCAACTATCCATTCTGTACAATTGAGCCAAACGTAGGTGTCGTTGATGTTCCAGATAATCGTTTAGCTGTATTGGCTGAAATGTTTGGTTCTAAACGCATCCTTCCTGCTGCTATGCGCTTCGTAGATATTGCAGGCCTTGTAGAAGGTGCGTCCAAAGGCGAAGGTTTAGGTAATAAATTCCTTAGCCATATCCGCCAAGTAGACGCTATTGCTCAAGTCATTCGTTGTTTCGATGACCCTAACATCACTCACGTTTCTGGCTCTATCGATCCAATTCGTGATATTGAAATCATCAACACTGAGCTCTGCCTTGCAGACCTTGAATCCGTGGAAAAACGTAAACAACGTATTGAAAAAATCGCTAAATCTGGTGACAAAGATGCGCGTGCTGAGTTACCATTACTAGAACGCATCATCGAAGGTCTAGGTGAAGCAAAACCAGTTCGTGCACAAGGTCTCGAAGAAGAAGAATTAGAAATGATCAAAGAGTTGACATTGCTTACAGCAAAACCATCTCTTTATGTAGCTAACATTTCTGAAGATGAAGTATCTGATTACTCTTCCAATGAATATGTAAAACGTGTTGAGGAATATGCGAAAAACGAAGGCGCTGGCATCGTTGTTGTTTCTGCTCGCATCGAATCTGAAATTGCTGAATTATCTGAAGAAGAATCTGCTGCATTCCTTGAAGATCTTGGCCTTGAAGAATCTGGCTTAACTAAACTTATCAAAGCAAGTTATGCACTCTTAGGTCTTATCAACTATTTCACTGCTGGTGAAATGGAAGCTCGTGCTTGGACAATTGTAAATGGCACAAAAGCGCCTCAAGCAGCTGGTAAAATTCACTCCGATATCGAAAAAGGCTTTATCCGTGCTGAAATCGTATCCTTCGATGACTTACAAGCTTGCGGTAGCCAAAATGCGGCTAAAGAAAAAGGCCTTGTACGCCTTGAAGGTAAAGACTACGTTATGAAAGACGGCGACGTTACACACTTCCGCTTCAACGTATAACACAAATTAATAACAAAAAACCAGTAAATCGATCGATTTACTGGTTTTTTTAATGCTACAAAATAGCTTTTATTTAATTTTATTTATCATCATTGCCCAATGCATTTTTAAGTCCACTAATAGCACCTTCTACAGCATCTTTAGCATCATCTGCAGTCTTTTTGATATCATTAACAACACTATCAGCAGCATCTTTTACTTTTGCTACTGTATTCTCAACAGCGCCTTCTGCTTGCATTTGTTTGTCATCAGTTAATTTACCTGCATTTTCTTTTACTGCACCTTTAACTTGATCTAATTTATCTTCTAATGCCATAATTATGACTCCTTCCTATTCAATCAAAATATTCATAAATCCTTTCAAATAATACAGTATTTATAAATATTTCAGAATTTGTGTGTATTTATAATATACCATTCAACTCTAAAGATTAAATGAAGAATTTCGATTTAGTTCTACATATATGATCTACTCAACTACTGTTACAATTTCATCTAAGGTACGACGTGTTTTATTACGATGTGGCTCTTCATCACGATAACCAAAGGCAGCCATTACAGCAATGCCAAAGTGCTTCGTATCAAAGAGTCCTAATTCATCCCCTAAAAGTGCTGTCATCTTGTCTTGATTGAATCCTTCCAACGCACAAGAGTCAAGACCTTCGTAGGCAGCCATGGTCATCATATTCGCCATAACGATATAAGCTTGTTTTGAAGCCCAATCAAAAGCCGCACGTTCAGACTCAAATGTTTTATAGTCTTCCGTAGTAAACTGAGCATATTTTTCCCTATAAATAGCATCTACTTCAGCAGGTAATTGTTTAACCTCTTCTTGAATGTAGCGTACATAAGCGGATTCAAACTCTAAGTCCACTTTTTTACGTGTTAAGAATACCACAAAATGACTTGCTTCAAGGCCCGCTAAAATCCCCCAGCCATAAGCTTTCATTTTTTCGCGAATTTCTGGATTTTGAATCACCAACAATTGGTAAGCCTCAAAGCCAAGGGATGTAGGAGACAAACGTGCCGCATTAAGAATAGCATTCCAGTCTTCTTCAGAGATTTTCTTATTGCAATCAAACTTCTTACAAGCATAGCGATAGGTCATAGCGTACTCTAAATCTTTACGATCCAATTTAGGGGCTGTTAATTTTACATTTTCTATTTCATATTTACTCATATGTACCTCCATAATTGATAAAAAATATCATATCTCTATAGTACCATAATAAACATTTAAATCCTATAAAATTCGATATAAAGCTAGACATTGTCTAGGCTTTATATGGTACTGCCAGCTCACCTTTTTCATACCAAAAGAGGCCAGATGTACTGATCTTATGTTCTTTTAAAATAGTCTGAACCTGCTCTACAATACTTGGATCTATTTGCACAGATAAACCACACATATCGTAAAGCTCGGGAGGTGTAGCCATCAATTGATGAGGTACCTCTAATTCTGTTAATACCTTGTCTGCTTTATCGCCAAAATAATAGGACGTAAAGACGACTAGCAATTTTTTATTTTCCAAGGCCTCACCTCCTACCATAGCATATACCTTTACATTGTTATACCATTGACTATCCATTTAAAGCTAAGGCGTCTCGTCTAAACCTGTCAGTTAAAATGATAGTGCTAAGAATTATAACTTAACTACATTCTCCCCAAGAATAGAGTCCGTAATAGCATACATATTTGTAATACTACCTACGCCAAGTTCTTCTTTTACCCCAAAGTAATCGAGACAAATGCCACATGCTGCAATTTCAACACCAAGATCAGCTAGTTTTTTAATATTTTCTAAATGAACAGAATCATTTACAACCATCTTAACACTGCTATTGATGAAATAGATTTTAGATGGTTTTACATCGGCTTCAAGCATGCATACCCAGAACGTTTTCATTAGGTTACGGCCTAATTCTTCACTACCTTCACCAAGATAGTCCTTTGTCATCAAGATGACACGGTTGCCAAAACTCATTGGTTCACAACTACCATCTGATACTGGATTATCATTAGGGGTCATAGTGAGGTAGAAATCCTTACCATCTTGCGAATAGCCACACCATAACCACGAGACTTGCCAAACTTTTCTACATTATCGCGACTCACTTCATTATCTACAATAGTAGTAATAACAGCAACTGGATTCGCATCGCTAACCTTCTTAGTTTCAATAACAGGTTTTGGACACAAGCTACCACGTACATCTACAGTTAATTCATTTGTATTGCTCATCATACACCTCTATATTATATACATTATATGTTTTGTAAAAGTATTACCTATCAGCTATCAGCTATCAGCTATCAGCTATCAGCTATCAGCTATCAGCTATCAGCTATCAGCTATCAGCTAATGATATTGTAATTAAATATTGATTGCCAATAGTAGAAAACCTATTTTTTATAAATCTATTCTGTAACACGTACCGCTAGGCCACTGAAACTTTCAACAGTACCAACAATACTAGCACAGTCAATGCCAGATTTGTGTAAGGCCTCAACCAATTTATTACCTCACTAGCAGGCACGGAGAAGAGTAAGCCACCCGAGGTTTGGGGATCAAAGAGAATATCCGTCCATACAGGGTCCAAATTCTGGTCTACTTGAACGTCTGTTATAGCCTTTCGATTCCCATAGGATGCAGCTGGTACTAATCCCATTTGAGCCGCTTCGATGACATCATCAAAGAGAGGAATGTCGTAAGCCTTAATGTGTATTGTCACATCGGAGGCACTAGCCATTTCTACAGAGTGCCCCATTAGACTAAAGCCTGTCACGTCCGTACAAGCATGGATGGTAAAGTTGTGAGCCACCTCTGCTCCCACCCGATTTAACGTACTCATGCTAGTAACGGCCTGCTCAGTACCTGCAGTAAATAAGTCACCTTTTAAAGCATTATTCATAATCCCTGTACCAATTCGCTTAGTTAATATCAGCACATCCCCTACTTGAGCCCCTTTATTTTTCCAAATTCGATTTGGATTCACTTGCCCTGTTACAGACATACCGAAGATAGGCTCTTTATTTTCAATGCTGTGACCACCAACGATGGCAGCACCAGATTCAGCTACGATTGAGCCCGCCCCGTTTAATACATCTGTTAATACACCTTGTTCAACAAGAGGTACAGGGAATCCCACAATATTCATGGCCGTTAAAGGCGTACCGCCCATAGCATACACATCACTCAACGCATTAGCAGCCGCAATTTTACCAAATAAAATAGGATCATTAACCATGGGCGTAAAGAAATCCAATGTTTGCACTAATGCTAAGGTATCTGAAATTTTATATACCCCTGCATCATCAGCACCTGTCATATCTGCCAGTATGTGTTCATTGGTAACAGGTGTTACCGATTTTAATACACGATTTAATATATGAGGCCCAATCTTACACGCACAGCCCCCACTTGTTACGTAATCAGTGAGTCGTACCATACGTCCTCCTTATTCATTCTCTGGCAATCGAGAAACGATTTTCTTGACAGCCTTTTCAAATTTAGGGCGCGGCATCAATAGTTGATGACCACAACCATTACATACGATGAGAAAGTCTGTGCCAATCCGCTTAACTTCCCATTCATCACTGCCACAGGGATGTGACTTTTTCATTTTTACCACATCGCCTATATAATATCTAACAAATGCCATAGCGCCTCCTTTTATATCGTTCAGTATTTATATACTTATTATACAAAAAATACAATGTTCTATAAACATATCAGAATTCTATAGTTATTTTATGGAGAGTTATTAGTACATTTAACGAAAAGATTATTAATACGTAATCAATAATGATTT
>NZ_QSDY01000075.1 GCF_003463825.1 Veillonella sp. AM51-8BH | reverse complement strand
GGAGTTCTGATACTCCCCTATAAAAATGGCTATTTATCAACTGTTTGTTGTGACATAGCCTTTTATTTATATTAATTTATATATTATTTATTGTATTTGTAACCAAAGATACAGAAATGTTCTTTTGGTAGTGTTATTATAGTTATAAGGAGAGCAAAGGCTCTCCTTTTGTGTTTTTATAGAAAAGGAGGTAATGTGATGGGTGAATACAAAAAGTATTGGATAGCCGTAGTAGCCGTTCTTATTATTGGTTTTTCAATTCTTGGTTATCTAGGTACTGATGTGTATCATCAAGCACCGCCAGTTCCGACTGCGTATGTATCTCAAGATGGACAAGTGTTGTTCACAAAGGAAGATATTTTACATGGTCAATCGGCATGGCAATCTACAGGTGGTCAATCTGTAGGTACTGTTTTAGGTCATGGCGCTTATCAAGCACCTGACTGGACAGCAGATTGGTTGCATAAAGAAGTATCCGTAATGTTGGATATTAAGTCTCAAGAGGCTTTTGGTGTTCTTTATAACCAATTGGGAACTGCACAACAAGCTGCAGTAAAAGAAGTTGTAAAAGAAGAGTATTTGGGCAGTGCAGTCCGCGAAGATGGAACTGTAGTACTTTCTCCAGAACGAATTGCGGCTATGAATGCAACAGGACGTTATTTTGTTGAGTTGTATGGTGATAATCCTGACTTGACCTTGACTCGTGATCATTTTGCGATGAAGGATAACACACTACCTGAGTTACAAGACCGCATTGATATGGCACGTTTCTTCTTCTGGACTACATGGATGGCATCTACACAACGTCCAGGGACAGATGCAACATATACAAATAACTGGCCACATGAACCTTTATTGGATCATAATCCAACACCTGAAAGTGTTGCTTGGTCTGTTGTGAGCGTTATTATTTTATTATGTGGCATTGGGGTAGTTGTATGGCTATGGTCCTTTGGTAAAAAGGATGATGAACATGCATTGGTTCCACCAACAGAAGATCCAATTAGCAAGATTACTTTAACTCCATCTCAACGTGCATTAGGTAAATATTTATTTACAATCTTAGCATTGTTCTTATTCCAATTAGGGATGGGTGGCATTATTGCTCACTATACTGTAGAAGGTCAAGCGTTCTATGGTATTCCATTGGCTCAATATTTCCCTTACTCTATTGCTCGTACATGGCATATTCAAGCATCCTTGTTCTGGATTGCTATGGCATTCTTAAGCGCAGGTTTATTCTTGGCACCAATCATTAATGGTGGTAAGGATCCTAAATATCAAAAGCTTGGTGTGGACATCTTATTCTGGGCTCTTGTAGTTCTCGTAGTAGGTTCCTTCGCTGGCACATATTTAGGTGTAGCACATCAAATTCCAGCAGCGTGGAATTTCCTTCTCGGACACCAAGGTTACGAATATATCGAGTTGGGTCGTATTTGGCAGTGGATTGAATACATTGGTATTTTATTCTGGCTTGTACTCATGATACGTAGCATTATTGGTGCCTTCAAGCAAAAAGGGGACAAAAACCTCATTGCAGCCTTCATATTCTCCGTTATCATGGTAGGTATCTTCTATGGTCCAGGGTTATTCTATGGTGAACATAGCCATTTAGCGATTATGGAATATTGGCGCTGGTGGGTAATCCATCTTTGGGTTGAAGGCTTCTTCGAAGTATTCTCCACTACATTGATGGCATTTATCTTTGTTACATTAGGGCTTGTATCGTATCGTGCTGGTACAGTTGCGGCGATCTCTTCTGGGGCTATTTATCTCATAGGTGGTATCCCTGGTACATTCCATCATCTATACTTCACAGGTGTTACATCCACTATTGTGGCAACAGGTGCATCTTTCTCTGCATTAGAAGTTGTACCGCTCGTACTATTAGGTTATGAAGCTTTTGAAAATTATACACGTCTTCATAGCGCTCCTTGGATGCATCGTCTAAAATGGCCTGTGTACTGCTTTATTGCGGTATCCTTCTGGAATTTAGTAGGTGCAGGGGTCTTCGGTTTCTTGATCAACATGCCTGTATCCTTATTCTACATTCAAGGTCTTAATACAACTGCAGTACATGCGCATACAGCATTGTTCGGCGTATATGGTTTCTTAAGCTTAGGCTTTGTATTCCTTATTGCGCGTTACATTCGACCTGAAGTAGAATTCAATGATAAATTGATGAAGTTCGGGTTCTGGGCTCTCAATATAGGTCTTGCCTTAATGGTGCTCATTAGCTTGTTGCCAATAGGTCTTATTCAAGCATGGGCAAGTATTACACATGGTTTGTGGTTTGCACGTAGCGAAGAATTCATGCAACAACCATTGTTACAAAACTTGCGTTGGGCTCGTTTAATTGGTGATACCATCTTAATCGTTGGTGCAGTAGCATTCTTCTGGCAAATTGTGAAAGTTCTATTTTCGAAGAAATCTTAATCTATAAATAGATGACTTCTTAATCTGCTAATAGATGATTTAATGGGTATTAAATCATATTATTAATTCTATTTAACTGTATGAGTTAACAGCATAAAATGTATGAAAAATATGTGATGATTTAGTACCATATTATGGCGTCCTTTCTAGACAAGGAACGCCATTTTTTGTTATACTATCCCTGTCAGGTACATGTGCCTGGCTTTTTTGAGTTGCTCAAAAATCTTGACATTGCTTGCTACGTATGATATATTTCTTTAGTATGTAGTCGAGCGTTTTCGAGTACAAGAGACAGATTTTAGTAAATAAAAAGCGAGGTGTATCCGGATGCGTAATGCCATTACTTTAGCTTGCACAGATTGCAAACAACGTAACTATCAAACGAACAAGAACAAAAAGAACAATCCTGATCGTATTGAAATGATGAAATATTGCAAATTCTGCGGTAAACATACATTACACCGTGAAACAAAATAATTCTTATCATTCATTACCTGTTGATTTGAGGATGTGAAACAATGGCAAAGTCTAACTCAGCAGTGCAGCAGCGTGGTGGATTTGGAAAATTCTTCCGCGGTGTGAAAGCTGAACTTAAAAAAGTAGTCTGGCCAACAAAAAAAGAACTCATCAATTATACAATAGTAGTATTCTTAGTGACGATTTTCATCGCCTTTATTATTTATATACTTGATGCAGTCTTTGCCCAACTTTTTAATACGTTGTTGCACTTTGTTGGATAAGGGGGCCATTTCATGGAAGCAGATAAGAAGTGGTATGTAATTCATACCTATTCAGGCTACGAAAATAAAGTTAAAACCACTCTTGAACTTAAAGTTCAGTCTATGGGTCTACAAGATGTGATTAGCCGAATTTTGGTACCTCTTGAAGACGAAATTGACGAAAAAGATGGGGTTAAAAAAGTAGTAAAACGTAAGATATTTCCTGGGTACGTATTGGTTGAAATGGAAGTTAACGACCGTTCTTGGTATGTTGTGCGCAACACACCAGGTGTAACAGGTTTCGTTGGCTCTGCCACTAAACCAGTTCCACTTTCTGATTCCGAAGTAGAACATATACTTAAGTCTCAGGGCTTGGATAAGAAACCAAACATCAACATCGATGTCGAAGTTGGTGAAACGGTACGCATTACGTCCGGGGCCTTTGAAGATAAACTAGGTGTTATTACCGAACTTAACCCTGAAAAAGGAACATTGAAACTTAATGTGGAAATGTTCAACCGAGATACCGAGGTAGAGGTAGAGTTCTCTCAAATTGAGAAAACTCTTTAATATATATATTATAACTCTAAAAAAGAGCAATCGATTTTGGTTGCCAGTGGGAGGATATATATCCGTTACCACCACAGTATAAGCATAGGAGGTTTAATTACCCATGGCTAAGAAATTAGTTAAACAAGTAAAACTACAAATTGAAGCCGCTAAAGCTACTCCAGCACCACCAGTTGGTCCTGCACTAGGTCAAGCAGGTGTTAACATCGTTGCTTTCACAAAAGAATTCAACGAACGTACTGCTAAACAAGCTGGCTTAATTATCCCAGTAGTTATTAACGTATATGAAGATCGTAGCTTCGACTTCATCACTAAGACTCCACCAGCTGCAGTATTATTGAAAAAAGCTGCAGGTATTCCAAAAGGTTCTGGTGTACCTAACCGTGATAAAGTAGCAAAAGTAGGTCGCGATAAAGTTCGTGAAATTGCTGAATTGAAAATGCCTGACTTGAATGCTAATACCGTAGAACAAGGTATGCGCATGGTAGAAGGTACTGCTCGCAGCATGGGCATTGAAATCGTTGACTAATAAGCGTACGACTTGCGCATAAGGCGCAAATCGGTGGGAGGGAATTCCCGTTTGACCACATAAGGAGGATATTATAATGGCAAAAGTAGGTAAGAAATACGCTGAGGCAGTAAAACTTATTGAAGCTGGTAAGTTCTACGAACCAGTAGAAGCAATCGAGTTGGTTAAGAAAACTGCAACTGCAAATTTCGATGAAACAGTTGAAATCGCTTTCAACTTGAATGTCGACCCTAAATACGCTGATCAACAAGTTCGTGGTGCAGTAGTATTGCCTCATGGTACTGGCAAAACTAAACGCGTTCTTGTATTCGCAAAAGGCGACAATATTAAAGCAGCTGAAGAAGCTGGTGCAGATTTCGTAGGTTCTGAAGAGTTAGTAGCTAAAATCCAAGGTGGTTGGAGCGACTTCGACGTAGTAGTTGCTACACCAGACATGATGGGTCAAGTTGGCCGTCTTGGTAAAATCTTGGGTCCTAAAGGCTTGATGCCAAACCCTAAAGTTGGTACAGTAACTCCAGACGTTGCTCGTGCAGTAAACGAAATCAAAGCTGGTAAAATCGAATACCGTACTGATAAAGCAGGTATTGTCTCTTGCTCCATCGGTAAAGCGTCCTTCGATGAAGAAAAATTACTTGACAACTACCGTACAATCGTTGATACTATTATCAAGGCTAAACCTGTAGCAGCTAAAGGTCAATACATTAAATCTGTAACCTTGTCCGCTACAATGGGCCCTGGTGTGCCTTTGAACGTGTTCAAATTGAGCAACGTTACAAAAGAGCAATAATCACATATGTCTCTTAGCTGTAGACGGCTGGTATGTATAATGGATGAAAATCCGCCCGCTGAGGCTGACACTAGATAATCTAGGACTAGTTCGACCTCATCGCGTGCGATGGGGTCGTTTTTACGCTAAGATAGTACATAGAGCACCAAAAAATCTACAAGGAGGTAATCTAATGGCTGTCACTGAACAAAAGAAAGCAATCGTTGCTCAAATGAAAGAAACTCTTTCTGAAGCAAAAGGCGCTGTATTGATTGGTTACACTGGTTTGACTGTTGCGCAAGCAACTGATCTTCGCCGCAAAATGTTGGCTGAAGGCGTTGAATACAAAGTAATCAAAAATACTTTGACTCGCATTGCTGCAAATGAATTGAATCTTGAAGGTTTCGCTGAGCATTTAGAAGGTCCAACTGCATTGGCTACTTCTAAAGAAGATGCTGTTGCACCTGCTCGTGTAATCGAACAATTCATCAAAACTACTGAGAAAGAAGTTGTAACAGTTAAAGCTGGTATCGTTGAAGGCGAAGTGATGGATGCTGCAGGCGTTAAAGCAATTGCAAGTCTTCCAAACCGCGAAGGCATGCTTTCCATGTTGCTTTCCGTATTGCAAGCTCCTGTTCGCAACGTTGCATACGCTGTCAAAGCTGTTGCAGAAGCTCAACCAGCAGAAGCTGCAGAATAATAATTTCTGCGAAGTATTCATTGGTCGCTTAAGACTGATACAATAAACTATTTTATGGAGGAAAACTAAAATGGCATTGAACATTGAAAACATCGTTGCTGAATTGAAAGAAGCAACTATTCTTGAACTTAATGATCTTGTAAAAGCAATTGAAGAAGAATTTGGCGTAACTGCAGCAGCTCCTGTAGCTGTAGCAGCTGCTGGTGGTGCTGAAGGCGGCGCTGCTAAAGATTCCTTCGACGTAATCTTGAAAGATGCTGGCGCATCCAAAATCAACGTAATCAAAGTTGTTCGTGAAGCAACTGGTCTTGGCTTGAAAGAAGCTAAAGCTATCGTTGATGGCGCTCCTGCACCTGTAAAAGAAGGCGTAGCTACTGAAGCAGCTGAAGCTTTGAAAGCTCAATTGGAAGAAGCTGGCGCAACTGTAGAATTGAAATAATTCTAGCCATAATAAAAGGCGTACCCTCGGGTACGCCTTTTTTGTTATAGAAATAAATTTTGTAGATATCTATCAATACCAATTAGCCAGTTTTTGCTATGATTATTGAATTTTATAAATGCTAGCCGATTTAGTTTTTCCAACTTCTGTTGCTATGTTATTGGTTGGTGAATTAGCAAATTCTTTACTATATTTATTTGGCACAATGATGATAGCACCTTTTTCATTAGATACCCTTGTATCAAACTCTTCTACTGTTATAGTGGGCATCAATGTTTTGCCTGCTGTCCATACAGGATTATCTGTAGTATGTACAAATACTTGAGTTGGTGTATCTTTTGTATAATATACAATCGATGTATAGTAGGTACCATATATATATGTGTGTTGAGCACTTGACTTAATATATGGCTTGAATTGAAGCCCTGATTGATTAGATAAAATAGGTGTTACAGTTATTGTGATTGCCGTATATAAAATAGTTAAAGGTGTGGCTAAATAGATAGATAATGGTAAGTTGCTATGTCTGTACCGTTTTACTACTAGTGCAAATAGTACTAGTAATACGAATGCACTAATTAATGGTATAGGATTTAATTCTGGTGTTGCGATGCTGGCTACTAGGAATAAGATTGTATATATGCCTAATGGAATCGTCACAATATATTTAAAACTAGTACTCTTGTTATGGAAGCTAGCTGTGATAGCTTCAGCACCCCAGATAAGACATGGGATTATTGCTGGTAACGTATAGGTTATATACTTTGTGGCCACTAGTGAATAGAATAATACAATTACTACAAACCAGATAGCGCCGAGAAGATAAAAATTATTTTTCCAGGTAATGTTTTTGAGTCGGTAAATAACGGCTGGTGTCCATGGTAATAGAGCAAGAGGGACAATGATTAGGTAATAATACCAAACATTGAATTTTGGGTGCTCAGATACAAGTGCTCGCTCCATGTTGTGAAGCCCTAGGAAACCAGATATGAATTCTTGACCGTGAATCAAGTACATAGCGATGTACCATGGACTGGCAAGAACTATAAATAGTAGAATTCCCAAAGGATTAAATAATAATGTAATATCCTTAGCACGTGAGTATTCATCCTTATCTTTTTGGGTGAACCATCGTGCAGCAATGAATAGTAATAGTATTAATCCAGGCAGAACAATACCAACGGGCCCTTTAGTTACGACCGCTAAGGCTGCTGCCGCATAGGCTTTTACCATGGAATGTTTATCGTTCTTGGTGAAAGCTAGATAAGAATAGCCGAAGATGGCTAGTGAAAAGAAGAATAGGAAGCCGTCTGTTATGACTGCGTGAGAAATGTACCAGAACTGTAAGGCACCAAACAAAAGTATGGCACTTGTTACTGCTATATGCGTGGACTCTTTAATGCGATACACAAGATGGTACATAAGCGCTACACTGCCACTGGCAATGAGTGTATTCGGTATACGCGATGTAAAGTCAGATATGCCAAATAGTTTATAGCTTATCATGAGCGCCCAATAGGTGAGGGGCGGTTTATCATACCATACTTGGTCATATATCATGGGTGATATCCATGAGTTATGTTTCAGCATTGTAATAGCAGATAATACATAGTTGGATTCTACGGGATCGGTTATGGGTAGATAGGCATTATAGAAACCGTAACTTAGTACGGTTAATAAAAATAGCGCACCTATGCGCAGCATGTGATTGTTAATCATAATTACTCCTTACTTACATAGTTTATATTATTGTACTATAGGGTGTGTAATAATTAAACCAATAAAAGATAAAGGTTTTATCAATATGGAAATTGTTACAAAAAAATTATTTATGAAATAATATATTGTATAGAATATTGTTTGTACAGAATACAT
>NZ_QSDY01000074.1 GCF_003463825.1 Veillonella sp. AM51-8BH | reverse complement strand
AGAATATTTTATTTCTTAGAAAATAAAAATATAACGAAAAAATCCCTTCTGTATAATACAGAAGGGATTTGTATATATCTTATTATTTCTTTTTAAACATCAAGTAGATGCAATAAATCACAAGACCATATGTAATGATATCAAACACTTGAAGGAATGGTACCATTTTGGAAATTCTTGTAAAGCCATGGATATGAATATCTGCAGCAACTAATGCAACTAAGTTGAAACGGTGCAACCAAATACCAATATTACGGCTAGATGCAGTTACTTTTCTAAGTTTTGGAGTTAAGAACGCAAGGCCAGAGATTGTACCAATACCGAAGGAAGTAAGGGCTACATAGCCACCCCACCAACCGAGGATAGATTTAGTAGCTTTACCGAAATAGAGGTATAAATGGAATGCAATAACAGCCACAGTTGCCATACCTAATGCACGATGCACCTTATACATATCACCTAAATTATAACGGCTTGTAAACCATTTAGGACGAGTTGCTAAATAGGTCATCACAATCCACGTACACCATGGCACAAGACCAGTATAAACTTTGTAGTTACCAAAAGCACGCCCGCCTGCGATGTAACCCCACTCTAATAAACCAATCATAATTAAGGATAATACAGCAATCCATATAAAGATATGGTAAATACTTTTTTGCTGTTTTGTTGTAACTTGATCCATCATATACCTCTCAAAAACATCATCTAAAAATTAATCTATACGATATAGTTTATCATTTAAATCGAATTTTGAAGATTACTTATATTCGATAGTTAGTATTCATTATAAGAATAATTCTAAATAGAGAATTATATAGTATCAAAATTATACAAAAAGCCCCTTGTAGTAGTGAGCATCAGCTTTCACTATTACAAGGGGCTACGATTAATTTATCATATCATGAAAGGCATACAAATCAATCATCATCCTAATTATTTTTCGTCTCGTTTACGATATACAATGAACGGACGTGTTAAGTAGTTGAGTGGAACACTCAAGCAGTGTACCAAACGGCTGAATGGGAAGATAATAGCTACCACCATCCACGCTAACATATGGAATTTAAACATGAATGGTACGCCTTCCATCAAGGATGGATCAGGCATAAAGGATAGTAAGCTACGGAACCAAGGACCGATAGATACGCGGTAATCAAAGAAACCAGATGCATTAAGCAATGTACCAGCCATACCGCTGAAAATGGCTAATGTTAAGAATAAGTATAACCATTTATCAAGGCCAGATGTGTTAACTTTCATAGCAGGCACAGTAAAGCGACGTTTCATCAAAAGCAAGAAGCCTAAGATGAAGATAATACCCGCTACAGCACCCATGTATAACGCACCTTGATGGTACATATGGTCATTAATACCGATTGCAGCAGTCCAAGTTTTAGGGATTAACACACCTACTACGTGACCACCGATAACGCAAAGCAAACCAAAGTGGAACAATGGATTGGCAATGCGCAATTGTTTTTTCTCTAAAAATTCACTCGATTTTGTAGTCCAGTTTCTTTCAAAGTAGAAGAAACGAACCAAAGTACCTACGATTAAGAAGGTGAAAGCGATGTAAGGCAAAGCGCCCCAAAGGAATAGATTCATCGTGCACCGTCCTCCAATCCATTTGCAACAGACAAGATAATATCAAACAAGAATGCATAAGGCAATTTAGCCTCAATGAAGCGTTCTCTAATGTATTCCAATTTTGGCTTACAATAGTCGTAAATTTCTTTTGCTTTTTCATCATCGATAACGGCACATAATTCAAGAAGTGCTGGAATATAGTCTGGCATTTCTTTTGGTAAATCATAGTCGTTTTCTAGGAAGAAAGCTTTAAATTTAACGAGTTCTTCTGCTTGTTCCCCAGTACCTTGTAATTCATAAGTCGACAAATACATAGTTGTATTTTGACTAAAATCAAAGGTACGAACATATTGGTCTTCAAATTCTTTTTTATTGGATTCCTCTACATAGTCGAAGAATTCTAATAAACCTTGGCGAAGTTGAGGATGCCCAACGGATTGGGCGTCCTCTCTCCATTCAGGTAGTTCGTTATACCATTGTTCATCAGGATAGCGTAGAAGAAATGACGCAATAAGAGCGATTTTCTGAGCATCCTTCATTATTGACATCCCCCTGTAGGGCAAGCAAATCCGCGATTATGTTGCATTTCTAGGCGACCTTCGCGAGATACTTTTACGTCAGATGGAATAACAAAGCGATCATTGTATTTGGACAATGCCAACAATTTGTACATACCGTACATTTGATCCTCTGTTAAATCAACTTTGTGTTCAATAGGACCGTCACCTGTTTCACGACGACGCATATATTCACGCATGTCGAGAACACGTTGCAATGTACGAGCTAAGATTTCTGTATTACCTGCTGTAAACAAGTTAGCAAGGTATTGTACAGGTACGCGCATTTCATGTGCATCTGGCAAGTATACATCAGATGTTACACGTTGCAAGATTGGGCTGAGTGGTGGTACATACCAAACCATTGGCAATGTGCGATACTCAGGATGCAATGGCAATGCCACGCCCCACTCTTTTACAAGTTTGTATACAGGAGATTTTTGAGCTGCTTTAATCCATGCTTCGGAGATGCCTTCAGCACGAGCCGCTTTGATAACCTCTGGATCATGAGGGTCCAAAATCAAATCTAATGTATTTTCGTAAATATCTTGTTCATTTTTTGTAGCTGCCATAGCTTCTACTTTATCCATATCGTAGAATACAACGCCAACATAGCGCATACGGCCTACACAAGTTTCAGCACAGATTTGAGGCAAGCCATTTTCTAAGCGTGGGTAACAGAATACGCATTTTTCAGCTTTATTAGTTTCCCAGTTATAGAAGATTTTTTTGTATGGACAAGATGGAACACAATGTCTCCAACCGCGGCATACATCTTGAGATACGAGAACTACACCATCTTCGTCGCGTTTATAAATCGCGCCGGATGGACATGCAGCTACACACGCAGGGTTCAAGCAGTGGTTACAAAGACGAGGCAAATAACGCATGAATACTTCTTCGTAATCAAATACGATATCTTGACCCATCTTAGTTAAGTTCACATCAGATCGTGCATGTTGACCACCAGCCAAGTCGTCATCCCAGTTAGGGCCCCAAGTAACTTCCATTTTTTGTTTCGTTACAAGAGAGCGAGGACGAGCAACTGGTTGGTTATTTTTACGACCACCATGAATCAATGTTTCATAGTCGTAAGTCCAAGGTTCGAAATAATCCTTCAACTCTGGTTGTTCAGGATGGAAGAATAATTTCATCAAACGATTTGTTTTAGAACCTGTAGAAAGAGCTAATTTACCGGAGTTATCTAGCGTCCAGCCGCCCTTCCATTTTTCTTGGTCTTCCCAATTACGTGGATAGCCTACACCTGGGCGAGTTTCCACGTTATTAAAGTACATATATTCCGCGCCTTCGCGGTTCGTCCATGTATTTTTACAAGTGATAGAGCATGTATGACAGCCTAAACACTTATCCAAATTTAGGACCATGGATACTTGAGCTTTAATCTTCAAGCCAATCCACCTCCTTCAACTTACGAGCCACAATTGTCATATCACGTTGGTTACCAGTTGGGCCATAGTAGTTAAAGCCATAGCTCAATTGACCATAACCGCCAATCATGTGTGTCGGTTTCATGTGAATATGAGTTGGTGCGTTGTGTGTACCACCGCGACGGTCTTTCTTAACTTGCGTACCAGGAACGTTGATGTGACGATCTTGAGAGTGATGCATATAGGAAATACCACGAGGAATACGTGGAGATACAACTGCACGAGCTGCCACAACACCATTTTTATTGAAAGCTTCTACCCAGTCATTATCTTTAACGCCAATTTCTGCTGCATCATCTTCGTTGAGCCAAATAGTTTGACCACCACGGAACAATGTCAACATTTGTTGGCTATCGAAGTACATACTATGAGTAGACCACTTATTATGTGGTGTTAAGTATTTCAATGTAATTTCTGGAATACCTTCTTGTTTGTAGTCACCTTGTACTGGTTTGTAGGACAATACAGGTTTGTACAACGCCATAGCTTCACCGTAATCGCGCATCATTTCATGGTCACAATAGAAGGATTGACGACCTGTTACGGTACGGAATGGTACTTTATCTTCTGTAGATGTTGTGAATGGGGAATAACGACGGTTTTTATCGTTTTTACCAGTACTTGTTACAGAGCTAATGATGAAGCGTGGTTGGCGAACCATGTCATCAAAGGTAATTTTTTCTTGTTCACGACCTTTTGCATTCTTTTCAAGATCAGAAAGACCAGTTTTTTCTTCCATTGCCTTCCAAGAACGAACAGCCAATTTACCATTTGTACAAGAAGACAATGTCAATACAGCATTACAAGCTTCTTTACATTCGTAAATGCTTGGACGGCCATGAGAAATGAATTCTGGATTATCGATTGTACCATTTTGTGCGTACAATGTTTGATATTCATCAGATACATCCCACGCCAAGCCATGAGCACCCATTTTGTTTTCGATGTTAGGTCCCAAAGCAATGAATTTTTCAAAGATTTGGCTATAGTTGCGTTTTACATGAACGAGGTTAGGCATTGTTTTACCAGGAATTGGTTCACATTCGCCTTTGCTCCAGTCGAGGACTTTACCTTCTGGTTGAGCCACTTCACCTGGGCTGTCATGACCAAGAGGTAATGCTACGATGTCTTCGTATTCTGTGAAGCCAGACTCTTTTGCTACGCGAGATACTGTTTCTGCAAGGGTACGGAATGTATCCCAGTCAGATTTAGTTTCCCATGCGCAATCAACAGCAGCTTGGAATACGTGTACATATGGATGCATATCTGTAGAAGACAAGTCTTCTTTTTCATACCATGTAGCTGCAGGGAATACGATATCAGAGTACAAGCCTGTAGAAGCCATACGGAAGTCGATGTCGATTAAGAGGTCAAGTTTACCTGCCCCATCAGCTTCACGCCATTTGATTTCTTCTGGACGTGTAGGTGCATCGTCATCTTCTAATACCGCATTTTTAGTACCTAATAAATGTTTCAAGAAGTATTCGTGACCTTTAGAAGAGGAACCGATAAGGTTCGCACGCCATACGAATAAGTTGCGTGGATGGTTTTCTTTAGCCGCTGGATCTTCTACGCAGAATTGTAAATCTTTATTTTTCAACGCTTGCGCCACATATTGGTTAATTTCTGCTTCTGTACCAGCACCAGCTGCACGAGCATCATTAATCAATTCTTGGCTGCCTTTATTGAAAGTAGGGTAAGATGGCAACCAACCTAAACGAGCCGCTAATACGTTGTAATCGCCAGGGTGACGATAACGAGGCTTAGCTAATTTAGATACGCGGTCTGCCAAGTCGATGCAATCAGAACGATATTGTTCTGTAGCAAAGTAGAACCAGGATGTACCATTTTGCAAACGAGGAGCTTTACTCCAGTCGTTAGCTGTCATGATACCGCCCCAGCCTTCAATAGGACGAAGTTTTTCTTGACCTACGTAGTGAGCCCAGCCACCACCATTAACACCTTCTGTACCACAGAACATGATAAGGTTCAAGATTGTACGGTAAATCACGTCAGCATGGTACCAGTGGTTGATACCACCGCCCATGATAATCATGGAACGACCTTTAGTTTTTTCTGCATTATCTGCAAACTCACGAGCTGTGGCAATAGCGATATCTGCTTTTACGCCAGTAATTTTTTCTTGCCATGTAGGTGTGTAAGGAGTGTCATCTGTATAAGATGTTGCCACTTCACCACCGATACCACGATCGATACCATAGTTAGCAAGAATAAGGTCATATACGGTAGTTACTTTTACAGGACCATCTACAGTTTGTACTGTAATAGTTGGAATAGCACGTTCAATTACACCTTCGTGCTCTTCATCGCCAAAGTATGGCAACTTAACAACAGTCACATCTTCACGTTGATCAAACACGGATAAACGAGGGTCGATTTTAGCCCCTGTATCGCGGTTTTCAAGGCGTAAGTTCCATTTTTGTGGATTTGTATGACGTTCGCCCATTGTACCATTAGGAACAACGATTTCATTAGTTGTATCATCGATTAATACCATTTGGAAGTTAGCGCCTTCCTCTTGGCGACCCAAATCCTTAGCATTCAAGAAGCGGCCTGGTTGTACAGTGCCGTTGATTTCTTCAACGCGTACAAGGAATGGCATATCTGTGAACTCTTTAGCATACTCTTTGAAGTATGGAGTTTCTTTATCGATGTAGTATTCTTTTAAAATTACGTGGCCCATTGCCATAGCAAGAGCCGCATCAGTGCCGGCTTTTACATTGAGCCAAGCATCGGAAGAAGTTGTAGATTCCGCATAGTCAGGGGATACGGATACTACCTTAGTACCTTTGTAACGAACCTCTGTTAAGAAGTGAGCATCTGGCGTACGAGTCAATGGTACGTTAGAACCCCAAGTCATGATGTAACCAGCATTGTACCAGTCACCAGATTCAGGTGTATCAGTTTGTTCACCCCAAACTTGAGGGCTAGAAGGTGGTAAATCGGCATACCAGTCATAGAAGGACAATGGTGAACCACCCATTAAGTTAAGGAAACGAGCACCTGCTGCATAGGACAACATGGACATCGCTGGAATTACAGAGAAGCCTGCGTTGCGGTCAGGGCCGTATGTTTTTGCAGTATATAATAAGGATGCAGCAGTAATTTCTGTCGCTTCATCCCATGTGGAGCGCACAAAGCCACCCATACCACGGGCAGATTTGTATTTTTTCGCTTTTTCAGGATCTTCTACGATAGATTTCCAAGCTTCGATCGGGTTCTTAGCATGCTTTTTAGCTTCTCTCCAAAGCTCAGCCAATTCGCCGCGCACATATGGATATTTTACGCGCAATGGGCTATAGAGATACCAAGAGAATGTTGCACCACGAGGGCACCCACGTGGTTCGTAATCCGGCATATCATCTGGTGTTTCAGGGTAATCAGTAGCCTGATTTTCCCACGCTACAACACCATTCTTAACGTAGATATTCCAGCTACAAGAACCAGTACAGTTTACGCCATGCGTTGTGCGGACAACTTTATCGTAAGACCAACGGTCACGATAAAAATTTTCCCACTCGCGACCGCCATCTTCAGTTATTTGATGGCCGCTTGGAGATACGTTCTTCTTGCGAAGAAACTTAAACTTTTGAGACAACAAGCTCATCTCGTGTCCTCCTTCAAAACTACAAAAAAATCCTTTGTGCTAGCTGAGCTAACACAAAGGAGAAAATACTGTTATTCGATATTACTAATATTAGGGTCTATATTATCAACCTCTAAATCAAGCAATCCGATTAAAGCATCAAAATCACAGATTACTAGATGGTGTTTGTCATAGGCTACATAGCCCAACTTACGCAACTCACTTAGCATGCGATTTAAACTTTCTCTTGATGTGGCAGCAAATTCAGCCAACTCTTGATTTGTTAGGGCGATATCGATAAAGATACCATCCTCGCGCTCTACACCATAACTATTGGCTAAGCGCAACAAGGTAGAATAAAATGCTCCCTTCTTGCCATATAGTAGCAAGTCTCGGTATTTTGCCTGTTGACGACGCATATGTAATGTGTAGATTTGCATCATCGCAATAGCCAATGAATGATCTTTTGCAATAGCTGGCTCTAACACATCATAGCGAATGGAATAAACAGAGCAATCCTCCCGAGCGATGGCGTTGAACACATACGTTCTTGTGTTCTCCTCATACAACGGAACCTCACCAATTACATTATTCGGACCTACTAGACGCAACGCAAAAATGTGCCCACTAGATTCGAATTTCTTAATGCTCATTCTACCTTTTAACACTACGTAAAAGTGTTCTGCCTTGTCCCCCTCGTGGAAGAGAAAATCACCTTTTTTAAGATGGAGTTCCTCGCCCGGCAAAGCAAGTAATTGGTTAATTAAATTTTTATCCATACCTTCACCACTCCATTGTACTTTTAAAATAAAATCCATTAGTTATACTAATCTATTTATAGTAAAAGCACATGTATTATATACTTTTTTTGTATATATAAGATTATTATAACTTATTAATTTTC
>NZ_QSDY01000073.1 GCF_003463825.1 Veillonella sp. AM51-8BH | reverse complement strand
GAACATATTATAATTTATCTATTTTTATATAAAACCACTGTACAAGCCACTTTTCCCTTGATATAATCATGAATAGAAAATGAAAAATAAATGAGATAAACATGAACTTTATAAAGAGAACGATTTCTGTAAGGGATTATCGTAAGTAGAAGGGAAAGAATATGAATCGCGTGGTTGACTTACATGGTTGCATTTTGCCAGCTGTGTTAGGGCCTCAAGGGCCACAAACAATGGCAGAATCAGTAAAAATGATAAAATCCTTGGCTGAACAAGGTATTACGGATATTTTTAGTACACCTGATGTAACTGTATCTATGGATATGGAATACATGGGATGAGATGGAAACAACATTGAATGATGTGAAGCTTGCTGTAGGGGAACAACAAGTGGATGTAACTATTCATGGTGGTGCTCGCGTTTTGCTTTGTGATGAAATGATTGAATATATTGCGTCTCATCGCAATCAATATCTATTGGGGAATAGCCATTTTATGTTAGTGTCTATTCCTGAAAATAGCAAAGTTCATCACATTAATGCATGGTTGCTAGCTTTGCTTAATATGGAGATTATTCCTATCATTAGTGAAGTAGAGACACATCGTCAATTGTTTACGAAACCTGAGCAATTGTTGGAATGGGTAGATAAAGGGATACTAATTCAATGTAATATGGCTTCCTTTAATCATAGCAATGCTAATTATCATAGAGCTATTGAATTATATCGCAATGGTTTAATTCACTTCTTTGGTACTGGTTACTGTAATGAAAGTGATGTACAAGCACATCAAGGTTACGTAGAAGCTATTTCTAAATTAGATAGTACGTACAAAAAAGATTTGTTGCCGAATATTCATCTCAATGAGCGCGATCTTTTAGCCGATCGCACATTCTATCCAACTGTTCCATCTAGTTGGGTAGGTCAAAAGTCTAATTTCTTGACTCGTCTATTTGGTTTTACATTATAATTTATATAGGTTCTTTTATTCATGCTATATTGGCATGGCTAAAAGAGCCTATTTTTACTTTATATTGTATTTGTTCTTGAAAACAACCACCATATATAGTATACTGAGTTAGCGGTAAAAAATAGAGAGTTTAGTCATAATTCTTTACATTTTTACATATAAATTTATAAAAAGTATGGTTTTCCATACTTTTTTCTATGTCTTAACATATAT
This sequence comes from Veillonella sp. AM51-8BH, assembly GCF_003463825.1. Classification (GTDB taxonomy): domain Bacteria; phylum Bacillota; class Negativicutes; order Veillonellales; family Veillonellaceae; genus Veillonella. The sequence continues at coordinate 7,213 of NZ_QSDY01000073.1, read as the reverse complement.
TTCAGCGGTAACAAAATGGGGAGGTTGCCAATATGTTGCAGGTCATTAAACGGGATGGTACAAAGGTACCATTTGATAAGAATAAGATTGCTTTGGCTATAGAAAAAGCTGAGCATAGTAGTACAGGGTTGTACGAAGAGGGGTTGGCACAGCGTATTGCTGATGAAATTGAAGAATATGCTACAAAGCTCCAAAAAGACATGACAATTTATGCTATAGAAGATCAAGTGTATTATAAGTTGATTGAGTATCATAATCCTGCAACGGCACGTGCCTATGAAGGTTACAAAGCTGTTCAAGCTTTTAAACGTCGTCAAAATACCACTGATGATGATGTAATCGGTTTATTAGATCGCAGTAATGTCAGCGTTCTCGATGAAAACTCTAATAAGGATGCTGCTATTGTATCTACACAACGTGATTTAATTGCCGGTGAAGTATCTAAGGATATTGCTCGTCGTAAATTAATTCCTACAGATATTTTAGAAGCCCATGATAGTGGTGCTATTCACTTCCATGACATGGATTACATTATCCAGCCTATGTTTAACTGTTGCTTGATCAATTTGGAAGATATGCTAACAAATGGTACGGTTATTAATGGTAAGAAAATTGATACACCTAAATCCTTCCAAGTTGCATGTACAGTAACAACGCAAATTATTGCCCAAGTTGCATCTGGTCAATACGGCGGTCAAAGTATCAATGGTATCGATCGCATCTTGGCGCCATTCGTACGTAAATCTTACGAAAAAATCCTCAACAATGTTATTGAAGAACAAGTTGAGATTTACGGGATGGAACCAAATATGGAAAAAGCCCGTGAAATTGCGTGGAAACGTACGCGTAAAGAGGTTAAGGATGGTATCCAAACTATCCAATATCAAATCAATACATTGATGACTACAAATGGTCAATCTCCATTTGTTACATTGTTCATGTATTTTAAACCTGATTATGAATACGCTAAAGAGGCTGCTCTTATTACAGAAGAGATTTTACGCCAACGTATTAAGGGTGTAAAAAATGAAGCTGATGTATATATTACGCCAGCATTCCCTAAATTGATTTATGTTCTTGATGAACATAATGTAACGCCTGATAGTCCATATTACTATTTAACTGAACTTGCTGCACAATGTACGGCTAAACGCATGTATCCAGATTACATTTCCGCGAAGAAGATGAAGGAAAACTATGAAGGTAATGTATTTAGCCCAATGGGATGTCGTTCTTTCTTATCTCCTTGGAAGGATGAAAAGGGGAACTATAAGTTTGATGGGCGCTTTAATATGGGCGTTGTAAGTTTGAACTTACCTCAAATTGGCATCTTAGCTCGCGGTAGTGAAGAAAGATTCTTTGAAATTTTAGATAAACGTCTTGAATTAGCGGAAAAAGCATTACTATTACGTTACAACTTATTAAAGGATGTAGTGAGTGATGTATCGCCAATTCATTGGCAACATGGTGCTATTGCGCGCCTAAAAAAAGGAGAGAAAATCGCTCGCTTCCTAACTGGTGGTTATGCAACAATTTCTCTTGGCTACATCGGTATTTATGAAGCAACTCGATTGATTACCGGTGAGTCTAACACAGGTGAAAAAGGTCGTGTATTTGCCATGAAAATTATGGATCGTTTAAATGATGCCATCAATCTATGGCATGATAAACATAATCTTGGCTTTGGTTTATATGGTACACCTGCTGAAAGTTTAACAAATCGATTCTCTTCTCTAGATCGTGCTCGCTTTGGTGTAATTGAAGATATCACTGATAAAGGATATTACACTAATAGCTATCACGTAAATGTTCGTGAAGAAATCAATGTATTTGATAAGTTTAATTTTGAATCTGAATTCCAAAAGAAATCGACTGGCGGTTGTATTTCCTATGCGGAAATTCCGAATATGACTAATAATATTCCAGCCGTTTTGACTATGATTCAATATATTTATGACCATATTTCTTATGCTGAGTTTAATACTAAGTCCGACTACTGTCACGAATGTGGTTTTGATGGTGAAATTAAGGTCAATGAACATAATGAATGGGAATGTCCACGTTGCCACAACACAAACCGCGATAAATTAACTGTAATTCGTCGCACCTGTGGTTACCTAGGTGAAAACTTCTGGAACGAAGGGCGTACGAAAGAAATCAAAGATCGTGTAATGCACATTTAAAATTATTAGAATTATAGTTTCTATAAATACATGGTAAAAGCTGTGCTTAAGGCACAGCTTTTACTGCGTTTGTAAGAAATAGAAATATATCTATATAGTGTTAATCAAAGTTGATAATTACTTTTATGGAGGTAATTATGAGATATGGGCAAATAAGACAATATGATATTGCCAATGGGGAAGGTATTCGTACATCTATATTCGTAACCGGTTGTACACATTGTTGTTATAACTGTTTTAATGAAGAATACCAGGATTTTAATGCCGGTAAGGAGTGGACTCAATCTGAAACTGATTTAGTTGTATCCTATGTGAAAAGTCCAACATGCTCAGGTTTAACCTTGTTAGGTGGGGAACCGTTCCAAAATGTACAAGGTTTATTGCCGGTGGTGCGGGCAGTCCGTGCGGCGGCGCCAGACAAGAAAATTTGGGCCTATTCAGGTTATACTATAGATGATATCTTAGAAGATAAGTTGAGAAGCGCTTTATTACATGAAATTGATATTCTCGTAGACGGTCGCTTTGTAGATGAACTAAAAGATCCAGCATTACGATTTAGAGGTTCATCTAATCAACGTATTATAGATGTTAAGAAAACATTAGAAACTGGTGAAGTTGTGTTAGCAATGGAGTAAGTATGGCATTTGATAAACGTTTAATAGGTCTCATAATTGTTGTTGGATTTATAGCGGGATTAGTAGGGGCCTCTTATACACATTTAATGCATAGTATTCAGCATTTTGTATATAATTATTCTTCTGCAGATCATATGAGCTTTGGTGCTGCTGTAGCGCGAGTATCTCCAGTAGAACGATTGATACCACTTATTATTTGTGGTCTCATAGGTGGTGTGGGCTGGTTTCTTATTCACCGATATGGTAAAGGTGTTGTAGATATTAAAACTGCGGTTTCCGGTAAGATGGACATGAATCCCATCACTACTGTTTTACATGCAACCTTACAAATTATTACGGTAGCTATAGGTTCACCTTTAGGGCGAGAAGTAGCCCCTCGTGAAGCAAGTGCGGGGATTACAACTTTTTTAGTTAAGCACTTTGACATAAAACAAGAAGATCGCCAATTATTGATTGCTTGTGCTGCAGGCGCGGGCTTAGCAGCAGTTTATAATTCACCATTATCGGCGGCAATATTTACGTTAGAAACCTTGCTCCTTACTTGGAATATACGCGCCATGAGTGCTGCACTTATATGCTGTGGATTAGCAACTTTTGTAACTCGACAAGCTGGTGTAGGGGATGTCATTCAATATACAATGGCTCAACCTAGCTTGGGCAGTCACTATGTAGAATTCTCTATCGCCTTGGGCGCTATTATTGCCTTAGGTGTAGTTTTATTTAATATTACACAAAGTAGGTTACCGGCTATTCATCGTAGCAGTCCTGTTATGATTCCCATTTCTATCGTAGCATTTACACTTATCGGTGTATTAGCTATGTATTTCCCTGAAATTCTTGGGAATGGTAAGGCTGGCAATGAATTAACCTTTACCAATGAAATTACATGGACTTATGCATTAGGTTTATTTGGTTCTAAGTGGGTAGCTGTATTACTCGCATTAGCAGCAGGTGCGTATGGTGGCCGTATTACTCCATCTATGATGTTGGGAAGTACGCTAGCTATAGTATTTGGTACCATTTGGTCTATTGCTGTTGCCCCTATATCATTAGGTATGGCAGCATTCATCGGTGCCGTAGCATTCCTTGGCCTTGCTCAAAAGATGCCAATGACATCTTGTGTATTTATGCTTGAGTTATCTAGGTTTTCTGTAGAGATGTTGTTCCCTATAGCATTGACCATGGGGACAGCGCTTATGGTAGAACAAATTATTCAGGCCAAATTAAAAACGAGTAAATAGTTTTCGAACTAGAGTATTTATCAATATCGTTTTGGATAGTCTACTAACTTATAAGGCTATATTTAGTTATTTTGAAAGCTAAGTTCTGTTTGCGATAAAAAATAAAAACGGATAGTTGTTTATCAACTATCCGCTTTTGTTTTTTTGTATAACTTTTGTGGGTTATAGGACAAAAAGTGTTGCTATTAATGCCGATGGAACTAGTTAAATACTAGCTCCATCGGCATTTTATCTTTTTGAGTAACTTTTACATATAGGACAAAAAGTGTTGCTAAAAAGTCTGAAACTCCTTGATTTTACTGACTCAAATGAGGTTTTATCTTTCTAAAGAGATATATTTTTTAGAAGGAGTATAATTATGAAACTAGTCAGATGCCCTAATTGTGGTTTCGTCTGTAAGAGAATGGTAAAACAAATGCGGGTTCTCAACGTTGGTATTGTAATCAATGTTCTTGCTCATTCACAAATAAAGTGAATAAAACTAACAATAATTTACAGATATTTTTGGATTGGTTATTTGGTAAACACACACAGTTAGATATGGCTGGCGATGGACGTTCATTTCGTAGAAAAACATCACAGTTTTGGGAGCTTTGGCCATTACCACCAAAAGTTGAATCATCAAGTAGTGTGGTATTTGTTGATGGTATTTATTTAGCTAGAAATGCTTGTATTTTAATCTGTTGTAATGAGACGCATGTCTTAGGCTGGTATGTTTGTAGATATGAGCATTCTAAGGCTTGGGAGGCTTTATTACGACGTATTTCATCACCTATAGTAGTTATATCCGATGGTGGTACCGGCTTTCAAAAGGCATTAAAAAAAGTTTGGCCGAAAGCCAAACTACAAAGATGCTTATTTCATGCATTTCAACAAGTAAAACGCTATACAACAATACGTCCTAAAACGATTGCTGGTTGTGAGTTATATGGAATTGCAAGGGATTTATTAACAATACACACGCAAGATCATGCTATAAAGTGGGTACAAAACGTTATGTCATGGAAAGTACGACATAGAGTATTCCTATCAGAAATAACAGTTGATTGAAAATGGTACGATACGACCTAAACATGAACGACTTATAAAAGCAGAAAATTCCTTAGTTAAATTGATTAACAAAAGATGTTTATTTACTTACTTAGATGCATCGTTAACATGTACCTGCCCAGCTACTAATAATCGTATAGAAGGTGGTGTAAATGCTCAGTTACGCACTATGTTACGTAATCATAGAGGAATGTCTATTGAAAGACGAATAAAAGCGGTGTTCTGGTGGTGCTATATGCACTCACCAAACCCGCTTTCTAATGCAGAAATACTTAAGGTTATGCCGACCAACAAGAGTATTTCTGATATATATCATACCATACATGAACAATCTAGGTTAGAAGCTTCTATTCCGACTTGGGGTGATGCTATTGTTTGGAGTGATTTGCATAATTATGATCGCTTATTTACCAATCTTTGGGACTGAAATAGCAACACTTTTTGTCCTATAACCCACTTTTGTATATGCATTTATACGATTTTAGCGTTTTTATCGTATTCCTCGCCACCTGCATCAGGAAGCATACCGTATTCAATTGTCCACAAGTGTTTATATTTTAAAGCTTGATTGTGAATGCGTTCGACTTGTGTTTCGTCTGTGCGAACAACACGGGCTGGAATACCAACTACTAAGGAGTTTGGAGGGATTACAGTATTTTCTTTTACTACTGCACCAGCCGCAATAATAGAGCCAGAGCCAACATGACAACCGCTCAACACAATAGCTCCCATACCAACTAAAACATTATCTTCGATTGTGCTTGCATGAACAATTGCACCGTGGCCGATTGTTACATAATCACCTAAGATACATGCTTTATCGTCGTCCACATGCAAAACAGAGTTATCTTGTACATTAGAATAACGACCTACTACAATTTTGTTTACGTCACCACGAAGTGCACAGTTTTGCCAAATAGATGCATATTCTTTAAGCTCTACATCACCAGCAAGTTCAGCACCGGGCATGACGCAACTTTTAGGATCTAATTTTGGATATTTTCCATGAAATGGTAACATATAGTACTCCTGATTCATTAAACAATTTCAATAAGGCGTTGAGCCTTACGAATAGACATAATTGCTTCGTTCATTACAGTTTGAACAATTGTATGAACTGGTTCGATAGCGACAAGACGATTCAAGGCTTGTCCAACTTGTACCGCACCGTTTACAACATCGCCATCAATTGCGGCGCGTTTATTAGTGCCTTGAGACATTTTTGTACGCTCTTCAGGTGTAGTAACACCATCAGTTTCTGCTGCTAAATAGCGAGTAGTAAATTCATTTTTTAAGCTGCGAACACCGCCGTGGCCAGAGAGAAGACCAGTTACAACAGAATCAGTATCGGTTGCTTTGATAATTGCTTCTTTCATATTTTGATGTGCTTGACATTCTTCCGCTATCAAGAAGCGGGAGCCCATTTGTACACCTTCGGCACCCATTAGTAATGCAGCTGCAAGACCGCGACCATCTACAATAGAACCAGCTACTACTACAGGAATAGAGATTTCTGGCAAAATATTCTCCATTAAGGACATTGTTGTTTGGCTGCCAATATGACCACCAGCTTCCATACCTTCTACGATCATCGCATCAGCACCTGCTTCTTCGATACGTTTAGCCAATTTAAGGGAAGGTACTACAGGGATAACCTTAATACCAGCCTCTTGGAGCGGTTTGATATATGGTACAGGATTACCAGCACCGAGTGTTACAAATGCAGGTTTTTCTTCGATAATAACATTTACTAACTCATCTTTATTAGGTGCCATTAACATAAGGTTAACACCGAAAGGTTTATCTGTTAATTCTTTACATGCACGAATTTCATTACGAGTCCATTCAGCATCGCGGCCACCAAGGGCGATAACACCTGTTGCACCTGCATTAGCAACGGCAGCAACTAATTTGTGTTCAGATACCCAAGCCATAGCACCTTGGATAATAGGGTATTCAATTTGTAAAAGTTCCGTTAAAGCTGTTCTCATAAATCCTCCTATGATAACAAAATAAAATGATGATTTCTCTAATCAATAGTTCATAGTAAGATAGTAAAATTCTTATTATACGTATATCGCATAGAGAAGTAAGTGTTCATAAG
>NZ_QSDY01000072.1 GCF_003463825.1 Veillonella sp. AM51-8BH | reverse complement strand
CATAATAGGGTTTAGACATCACACTAAATGCTCTCTATAATTATATGTAAAGCTATAAAGAAAAGTCGCATAAGTATGGGGTTTTTCTTGAAAGAAAAATGATTAGGTTATCAAAAATTTTTATAAGTTTTTGAAATGAGATAGTCTAACAAGTTTTCTTATTAATAGGTAGTTATGAGGAGGTCATTATGGAACAGTTTGATGTTCTAGTAGTAGGTAGCGGTGGTGCTGGTCAACGCGCGGCTCTTGAAGTTGGTCGTCGCAAAGGCTTAAAAGTAGCTCTTATTACTAAAATTTTCCCAACTCGCTCTGCAACAGCAATGGCGCAAGGCGGTGTAAATGCATGTTTGAATAACGTTGCAGCTGAAGATACAATCGAAACTCATACTTTCGATACAGTAAAAGGTTCTGACTATCTTGGCGACCAAGATGCGATCGAATTCTTCTGCTCTCGTTGTCCAGAAGGCGTACTTGAAATGGACCACATGGGTGCTCCATTCTCCCGTACTCAAGAAAACAAAATTGCGCAACGTAACTTCGGTGGTCAATCCTATCCACGTACTTGCTACTCTGCGGATAAAACTGGTCACGTTATTTTGCACACAACTTACGAACAATGCTTGAAAGAAGGCGTACACTTCTTACAAGAATGGTACCTTTTAGATCTTGTTAAATCTGCAGAAGGTCACGTTGGTGGTGCTGTAGTTTGGAACATGAAAGAAGGTCGTGTAGAACAAATTAAAGCAAAAGCTATTATCTTGTCTACTGGTGGTGCAGGCCGTATCTTCTGGACTCGTACTACTAACCCATTCCTTTCCACAGGCGATGGTATGGCAGCAGCGTTCCGCGCTGGTAATGCATTGAAAGATATGGAAATGATCCAATTCCATCCAACTGGTCTTGGTCGTACTGGTATCTTGATGTCCGAAGCGGTTCGTGGTGAAGGTGGTTACCTTCTTAACGCTGAAGGCGAACGTTTCATGAAAAAATATGCGCCTAACAAAATGGAATTAGCATCCCGTGACGTTGTAGCGAAAGCAATCGAAGATGAAATCGCTGCAGGTCGTGGTTTCGGTTCTGGTCTTAACGCATACGTAGTAGCTGACCTTCGTCACTTAGGACCTGAAGTTATCATCGAAAAACTTCATGGTATCCGTGACTTGGCTATGTGCTTCGAACATTGCGATCCATTGACTCAACCAGTACCTATTCGTCCTACATGTCACTATACAATGGGCGGTATCGACGTAGTAGATTACAAAACTTGTGCATGTGAATTGCCTGGTTTGTTCTCCTCCGGCGAAGCTTCTTGTATCTCCATCCACGGTGCTAACCGTTTAGGTGGTAACTCCTTGGCAGACGGCGTAGTATTCGGTAAAGTATCCGGTGCTGGTGCAGCTGACTATGCTGAAACACATGAACAAGTTAACGTAGATGCAGAATTAGCTGCAGCTGCTAAACACTGGGAAGAAAAATTCACTGAAGTAACGACTCGTGAAGGTGGCCGTCCAGTAGTTGAAATCCGCGATGCATTGGCTGATGCAATGTGGAACAAAGTAGGTATCTTCCGTAATGAAGAAGGTATTACTGAAGCATTAAAAGAAATCGACCAATTGATGGAAGATTACAAAACTTGTTATGTAGGTGACCCTGAACGTACTTACAACATGGCATTCGTAAACTATTGTGAAATCGGTTCCATGTTAACAGTAGCTAAAGCTATTGCTATGGGCGCTTTACACCGTCGTGAATCCCGTGGTGCTCATATCCGTGAAGACCATCCAAAACGTAATGATGAAAGATACTTAAAACACTCTTTGATCAAATTGGGTGCTAACGGCGAGTATGAATTGACTGAACGCGACGTAGTGTTCACTAAATACGAACCACAAGAAAGGAAGTACTAAGATGAGACAAATCACCTACCATATTCACCGTTACCAACAAGGTCGCGCGTTTGTACAGACTTTCAAATTCGACTATGAAGCTGACCGTACAATTCTTTGGGGCCTTCAAAAAATTAAAGATACTCAAGATCCAACTTTAACATTCTTGGCAGCTTGCCGTTCCGCAGTTTGCGGCGCTTGCTCCATTCGCGTAAATGGCGAAGCAATGCTTGGTTGCGAAGCTAAAATCGACGAATTAACAGAACGTTATGGTACTGATGAATTGACAATTGCACCTATCGGCAACTTCCGCGTTATCCGTGACTTAGTTGTTGACTGGGAAGCAAAAGTTGATCGTTTGAAAACAGTTGCTCCTTGGATCTTCCTTAAAGCAGAATTCAACGAAGGTGACAAAATCGTTCGCCAAACTCCAGCTGACTTCAAAAAATTCGTTGCTGGTACAGAATGTATCCTTTGTGGTTGCTGCGCATCTGAATGTAACAAATTGACTGCACGTCAAGATGACTTCTTAGAACCATATGTATTCACAAAAGCTAACCGTTTCGTATTGGATAGCCGTGATGATGCACCTATGGCTCACATTCAACCTGCATTCGACAACGGTCTTTGGAAATGCGTTCACTGCATGAACTGTATCTCCCGTTGCCCTAAACACTTAAAACCTGCTCAAGATATTTCCAACTTGCGTAAAGAAGCTACAAAAGCTGGTCTTACTAACAGCAAAGGCGTTCGCCATGCAGTTGCTTTCAAAGACGATCTCTACAAAACTGGTCGCTTGAAAGAAGTTTCTATGAGCTTGAAATCTGATGGTGTTGTAGATTCCGCTAAACAAGCATTCTATGCTTTACGTTTGTGGAAACACAGCAAAATCAATCCATTCGAACTTGTAGTACCTCAAAAACCTGTAAATGGTATTGATGGTGTTCGCAGACTTATGAAAGCAGCTGAGGAGGTAAGCAAATAATGAAATACGCATTTTTCCCAGGTTGCGTTCTTGAAAGCGCTGCCAAAGAAGACTACTTAGCAACAGTTGCTGTAGCTAAAAAATTAGGCATCGAGTTGGAAGAGCTTGACGGCTGGACTTGCTGCGGCGCGTCCCACGTTCAAGACATCGCTCCAGAAATTACACTTGCTACAAATGCTCGTAACATTGCATTGGCAGAAGAAAAAGGATTGAACCTTTTAACTGTATGTAACACTTGTACTTTGATGCTTCGTGAAGCTAAAAACGAGCTTGATAAAAACGAAAAAGAAAAGAACGAAGTTAACAAAAAATTAGCTCAAATCGGTAAACAATACCGCGGTACAACTGATATCACTCATTTCTTATGGGTATTGATCCGCGATTACGGTTTGGATAAATTGAAAGCTAAAGTTGTTAAACCTTTAACTGGTTTACGTGTAGCTGAATACTATGGTTGCCATATTCTTCGTCCTCAAACTGAATTGGGCTTCGAAGATTATCAAATGCCTACATCCTTAGCAGATTTGATTTCTGCTATCGGTGCTACACCAATCGACTTCTCCCGTAAACTTGATTGCTGCGGTTTCCATGCTGTATACCCTGCACATGATTCCGTAATGCAAATGACTGGCTCCATCAACAAAGATGCAGCTACAGAAGGCGCAGATTGCGTAGTAACTCCTTGCCCACTTTGCCAAATGCAACTTGATATGTTCCAAAAAGAAGCAAAAGAAGTTGTTGGCGGTGGCAAAGATATGCCAATCTTGCACATGTCCCAATTAGTGGGTCTTGCTCTTGGCATTTCCCCTGAAGAAATGGGCATGCCTAAACGTCACTTAACTGATACTGCAGCAGTGACTAAATTCGTTGGTTAATTCGTTTGATTTAGACATGACCTCAGTTGGTCCTCGTATTGTCTTAAATCTAAACCTATTATCATAATTACCAGAAGAACCCCCTAGCTTAGGCTAGGGGGTTTTTCTTTTGTGGGTTAAAACCAAGGTAAGTTATTTGAGATTAACATGAAGAGTTTGCCGATAATACAGTGTTTATCTGTATTGGTGAAGTGAATTCTCTTTGATATGAGATGATAATTGTAGTATAATAAATACATTAATTGTATACACTTAAATGAGTAATAGCTAATATGCTATTACTCATAAATTATTTAATATTATATATTTCGAGAGAATATAACAATAGAAGGGTAAATTGTTATATTACATTTTTTTTGCAATATATGCCTGAGGGACACTAGTGTTGTAGAGTGTTATACACAGGGAGGCTATAATGAATGATATGTTATTAGAATATATTGATCGCATAATCGACGGAGAGAAAGACCATCGTGTTTTTCCTGTAGAGTTTAATGATAAAACCTATTATGTAAAACAAGATATCAGTAATCACCGCTCTAGTTGGATTAAACCAGCTCCTAGAGCTTCTTTTGATTATGAGTTTTATAAAATTTCCTTCGTAAATACTCAGTTGCCTGTAGCGCCAGTGATTGCTGGTTTCAGAGAGCATTATTTCGTTACAGAAGGGTCTGGTAAAACATTAACCTATTATAGTGAATTGCCAGCGCAACATCCTGATGATGATAGCTTACAAGATATGGTCACTCATATCTTCTATAGCTTTGGTAAAACATTGGGACAACTTCATGACTATGGTTTGTCCCATGGCCGTCCTGCCATGCGAGATATCACCTATGATCCAGATACTGATAAGGTTACTTTATTAGATTGGGAAAATGGTCGTCGTTGGCCTGAATTTACACCGCAAGGTTGGGATTTACTCATCTTTGTGCATAGCTATTTGCGTGAAGATAATCTACCGATTTCTTACCTATACGCTATGATGAATGGCTATAGTTCGGCTCGTACGGCGCGCGATACGGTGTTACATGTAAAAGAAATTTTACGTAAACATGAATATCTCTTTAAATTCTGTCGCTTATTAAACCCGCTACACTTTGTAGATACTGAAGCAGCTGTAAAAGCACATGACTTTATGCTAGCCTTGAAAACTGAATAGTATTTATCTATTGAGCACAGACCTTAATAATGGTTTATGGTACTTTATAGATTTTCATTGCCCTTTATGGGCTTATGTAGACCTTTACAGTTGTTAGTTATATTTGTATAGCTAATGATTTGTAAGGGTCTTTTTCTGTATTTATGACATGTTTATAGCGTGTATACTTCTGTATTGTTTGTTAGATTTATATAAATACTGTAAGAAGTATAGATTTAAAGTTGTTGTTCTCTGACTTTCACAATGATTACCTTAATTACTCTAGCGGGGGTTGTCGAGAGGGACCCTCAGGAATATAAGAGGGTGAAAGGAGGTGATACGATGGCTAACATTAAACGCACTAAATTGGTGTTGCGTTTTAACATCGGCACCGAAGATGCGCCGAAGTACAAAGACGTAACCTATACACGTGTTGCAGAAGAAGCGTCCGACGATAATATAAAAACCGTTGGTAATGCGCTGGCAGCCTTGTATGACCACAGCTTGTCCGACGTGGTCCGCGTCAATGAAGTATCCTTAGGACATTAATTGAATCTTATCTATTTGTTTTTTAGGTGCTCCAAACACATCCTTATTGTCAGTCTTTATATCCTCCCATAGTCGTAACAGGATATAAAGATTGCAAACCCTCACATTCCCATCCTTATTGATATGAATTGTAGATAGATATATTTAATCTAATTGTAATTTGTGTAATTACAGAATTGCAGAGTTACAGAAATCATCCTATTCTATCTAAATTCGAGAACTTGTTTATAAAACGTGAAAGGAGGCGCCCACATGGCGGAAAAACGCGTTGTATATCTTACATTTTCTACGGTCGGTGGTAAAAGCACATCAGTCACAATTAGTGCTCCTCGTGCTGGAATTACTTTACAAGATGCTAAAACAGCGGCTAACGCGCTAGTAGCTAACAAGGTAATCCTTGGTTCTGGTGATGCAGAACTTGCTGCATTTACTACGGCTCGTGAAGTAACAACTCAAACTACTGAATTGCAATAATCGTATACAGTTAAATGGTAAAAAGGCTTTCACCTGTGGTGAGGGCCTTTTTATTATGGTAAAATATAAGATATACCGAATAGGTATGGTAATGATGAAAATACTATGCCCAAAAATTTGTGCATAATGGACCCGGATGGTGATTAAAAAGGGGTAAAACAGTGGAATATATCATTTCATTTATGGAAACGTATGGCTATGGAGCCATGTTTATTGCAATGGTTTTGGAAAATGCTAACATTCCTATTCCTAGTGAAATTGTCTTAGGTTTTGCAGGATATCTGATTGCTCAGGGCATATTTGATTTACATACGACTATGGTTGTAGGTACTTTAGCAGGGATTGTAGGATCTATCTTATCCTACTGGATGGGTGAGTATGGCGGACGTCCACTTCTTTTGAAATACGGTAAATACATATTCTTTAATGAACATAAATTTGAACTCGCAGAAAAGTTGTTTAATAAGTATGGTGGTGCCGCGGTGTTCTTTGGCCGTTTGTTGCCAGGTGTTCGTACATTTATTTCTTTCCCAGCAGGCATGGCTCGTTATCCTATGTGGCATTTTGTTATTTGGACTGTACTAGGCACGGTTCCTTGGACAATCCTTCTTGTTTACTTGGGTAAAGTGCTCGGTGAAAACTGGAAGGATCTTATCCAATATAATCATGAGTTCTTGGTTGTTATGATTGTTGTATTCGTTATTATAGCGGCTGTATTGGGCTTTAAATACTATCGCAATCGCCGATAAGGAGGCCCTTATGAAACTTTCACGATTAACACCAGTCGTATTTATTGTATGGCTCGTTTTTTATCTGTTTGGCAATAATATGTTGCCTGTTACGGATCCTGTGGAATCTAACTATGCGTTAACTGCTAAGGAAATGGTTCTCTCCGGAGATTGGTTGTCACCTCAAATTTACGGCACCTATTGGTACGATAAACCGATTATGATTTATTGGCTCATTGCCCTTGGATTTAAAATCTTTGGTATTGCCGATTGGGTGGTTCGTTTACCAAGTGCTATCTTTGGCGCTTTATCTGTAGCGACTATGTATCAATCGACGCGTACTATGAGCGGCAAGTGGGCTCTCGGCTTAATTGCGGCCGGTGTTCTTGGTACATCCCTCATGTTCTGGACCGTAGCTCATGGCGTTATTACGGACATGGTGCTACTTTATACGACGATCATGGTCATGATTTATTCCTATAAGGGGATGGTGGAACAGAAACCACATGCTATGATTGTGGCCTATATCTTTGCAGCCCTCGGGGTGCTCACAAAGGGGCCTGTAGCACTCGTTTTGCCAGGTATGATTTTACTCGTTTTTGCCGGTATCAATCGTTCTTGGTCGATGGTGAAAGCTATCTTTGATTGGCGTGGCATTCTTGCCTTTTGTGTAGTCTGCTTGCCGTGGTATGTGTATATGTACAGCGTTCACGGTCAAGATTTTATCAATGGCTTCTTAGGGCTTCACAATGTAACACGGGCCACACAATCTGAACATCCTGAAGATAATGTGTGGTGGTATTATATTGCCATCTTCCTAGGTGCTTCTTTGCCGTGGACTGGTGCTGTTATTTACGGCATGATTGATGGTTTTAAACAGCGTCATACAGCCTTTATCTATAACATGACTTGGGGTGTTGGGGTCGTTTTGTTCTACACCTTAATGGCTACAAAATATCCTTTATATACATTCGTGAGCTTAGTTCCCTTTAGTGCTATCGGCGCTATGGGCGTTATGAAGATTATACGTAAAGGTAAATCTAGAGCTGTTAAATGGGTCATTATGGGACCTACCTTACTCTTATGGATTGCTTATGTAGCGGGATCATTCTTCGCTCCATGGGGCTTCTATTTCTTGCTCTATGTTGTGGCGGCTGTAGCCGTACTCCTTTTATTCCACGCATGGTATACGAAAAAAGGGTATCGTCTTGTTAGTGTCATTGTCCTAGGTACGATGGTTATTTCTTCCATTGTTGTGGTAGAAGGGTTAGAACCATTTGTAAAACAGCGTAGTAATATCGATGTAGTGCCTGTGGTAGACTCCTATGATGGGGATATCTATTACTACAACGGGTACAGTACATCCGCTGTATACTATACAGGTCATAAGATTATTAAAATCAACGGTGATGAAAGTCGCTGGGATGATCGAGATAAAATTAAAAAACGCAGTGCCGAGTGGTCAAAGAAATATCTTATGGAACAAGTTAACGAAGAGGAATTTAACAAGATAATCGCCTCTGGTAAACCTCTAATGCTCATCGTTCCAAAAGGTGAAATCAAGCACTTCCGTCAGTCTACTATCTACCAAATGTATCTGAGTCTAGCGAAGCTGGTACAGCAGAAGTATATATACTAAATAAAAAGACACTGTTTTAAGTGAATCTTCACATACAATCTAACAATAAGTGAAAAACATTAAAGCTGAAAATATTAAAGCTAGTAGCAGGTAGTATCCAATGGATACTACCTGCTTTTTTGTTGTACGCCGAATAGGCATGACTAAACCCCCAGTTAAACTGGGGGTTGGTAAAAATTCTTAGAGAAAAGGAAAGAACCTCCTAATGATAGAATGAAGTTGGTCTGGCAACCACAACATTTCAACATAGGAGGTTCAATGTCAATGAATGACGTAAAAAGCTTATCACATAGTAAATGGAGATGTAAATATCATATTGTT